>NZ_JALHPM010000215.1:0-10022 GCF_022842525.1 Luteitalea sp. | reverse complement strand
GTGCGCCGGCGCGCCGCGCTGGCCATCGGCCGCGTCGGGATGCCGGCGGGTGTCGCGCCGCTCGTGGCTCGCCTCCAGGATCCGGATGCCGACGTCCGCGCGATGGTGGCGTTCGCCCTCGGGCTCCTCGGCGACCGCGCGGGTGTCGATCCCCTGATCACCACGCTCGGCGACCCGAACCCCCTCGTGAAGGGGCGTGCGGCACACGCGCTCGGGTTGCTGGGACCGACCACGGCGGCCGCGGCCGCGGCGCCGATCGCGCAGATGGTCCGGCAACTGGTCGAAGGCGGCGCCATCGCCGCTCCACCGGCCGACGATGCGGCGACGAGCAGCGTCGAGGCCGACGCGGTCCGCCGCGGGCTCGGGGCCCTGACGGCGCTGCGCAGCTACGACGGCCTGGCCACCGCCGTCCTCGACGCGCAGGGGCGTCCGCGGAGTTCCTGGTGGCCGATTGCCGCCGCGCTGTCGCGCGTCGGTGACGACCGCGCCGTGCCGGCGCTGGTCGAACTGGTGTCCTCGAACTCGCCCTTCACCGCGGGATACGCGGTGCGAGGCCTCGGCGAGCGCCAGGCGACCACGGCGCTGCCCACCCTGCTCCCGCTGCTCGAGGCCTCGAGGCAGGTCCACCCGCAGGTGCGCGTGTCGGCCGTCAGAGCCGCGGGGCAGCTGCGTGACGCGCGTGCCACGGCCGGCCTGCTCGGCCTGTTGCGGCAGAAGGACGTGCCGCTCGGGCTCGAACTCGAGATCGTGACGGCACTCGCGCAGATCGGTGCCCGCGAGGCCGAGCCCGACGTCATCGATCGCCTGACGTCGCGGTCGCCGTTCGTGCGTGCGGCGGCCCTGCGCGCCCTCGCGCGCATCGACTCGCTGTCGTTCACGACGGTGCTGTCGGGGCTGGACCCCGATGGCGACTGGCGCGTGCGCGGCGCCCTGGCCGACGCGCTGCCGACGTTGTCGCTCGAGAACGCCACGCCGATGCTGGAGCGGTTGCTGGCCGACCCCGACGCACGCGTGCTGCCGCCGGCGCTGCGCGCGGCTCACCAGTTGAAGTGGCCCGGTCTCGAGAAGCACCTCGCGTCGGTGCTGACGCGTGACGATGTGCTGGTGCGCGCCGAAGCGGCGTCGATCGCCGGCGAGGCGAAGCTGGTGGCCCTGCGCGAGGCGCTCGTCGCCGCGTGGCAGCGGTCACGCAGTGACTCGAGCGACGACGCGCGTTGGGCCAGCCTGCAGGCGCTGGCGGCCATCGACCCGGCGGCGGCGCGCGGCCCGATGGAGGAGACGCTGGCCGATCGCGACTGGGCGATGCGGTTGCGCGCGGCGCGCTGGCTGGTGGCGCAGGATCCGGCCAGTGACGCGCTCGGGCGCATCCGGCCGGCCCCGGTCGCCGTGGCGGGGGATCTGTATGCGTCGACGCGGTTGATCACGCCGGCGTATTCGCCGCAGGCCTACATCGAGACGGCCAAGGGCACGGTGCAGGTGGAACTCGCGGTGCTCGACGCGCCGCTGACGGTGGAGAACTTCATCACGCTGGCGCGCAAGGGCTACTTCAACGGCCTGCAGATCCATCGGGTGGTGCCGGCCTTCGTGGTCCAGGACGGCGACCCGCGTGGTGATGGCAGCGGTGGTCCCGGCTACAGCATCCGCGACGAACTCAACGATCGGCCGTACGCGCGGGGTACGGTGGGCATGGCGCTGTCGGGGCCGGACACGGGCGGCAGCCAGTGGTTCGTGACGCATGCGCCACAGCCGCATCTCGAAGGTCGCTACACGGTGTTCGGCCAGGTCGTCTCGGGGATGGACGTCGTCGATCGGCTCGAGGTGGGTGACACCATCACGCGGGTGCGGATCTGGGACGGCGTGACGGCGCCACAGTAACGCCGGACGCCGGACACGAAAAGAGGCGCGGTGGTGCCGCGCCTCTGCGATGTCCTCTGACCATCGCTATCGTTTCTTGGCCGCCGTCTTGGCTGCCGGTGTCTTCACGGCGGCCTTCTTCGCTGCTGCTTTCTTGGCCATGGCGTATCCCCCCTTTCCAGGCGGTCTACTCGGCCGGCCGCTCGCAGGCAATCACGTGCGCTCGCAACGCTGTCTCCCGCGCTCACGACCCGTGAGAGGCAGTGAGAACAGCCGTTCGTTACGGCCGGAAATGGCCGGCGGCCGCCGATCGAGTCTGGCAGCCGCCGCGTGTCCAACTGACGAGGCCACCCGGAGGGCAGCACTCGTTGCGGCGTGGCGACGAAGCGCCAGAGCCGCGAGGCCGACTACCGCTTCTTCGCGGCCTTCTTCGTAGCCGTCTTCTTGGCTGCTGCCGGCTTCTTCGCCGCGGCCTTCTTGGCTGCCTTCTTCGCCATTCTTCCTCCTAGGTTGCCGGTCGCTCGCTCCGTGAGCCGTCATTGGCCCATCACTACAGGTGGATTGAGCTACCCTGCCTCACACAAGATGTAGATTATGGATGAGAAAATTGGCTTGTCAAGCATAAAGACAGCGTGATTGTCAAAAAGATTTGCCCAGCCACGCCCACCCCTGGTCGAGCCGGCTAGCGCAAACCTCGAGCCTTGTCAAACTTGACAAATCAAACCCTTTGCTTACGTTCCTGCGCCGACTCCCGCCTGGCATTCCGGCGCGCGTTTGCGGGGCCTGACGCGCCGCGCGTCCCCTGATCAGTAAGGACTGAAGCACGCATACGCGCCCCCTGCGGGCACGCCACGCGGAGGCCACGACATCACGTGCAGGACGCGATGTCGTGGGCCCTCGACCGGGTGTTTTCGGGGAGGAGACCTATTTGCGGATGGGGATGATCTAGAACGCCGAGACGCGCAACTGCTGCTTCTCGGCGTGCCGCTCGAGCGCCAGCTGCACCAGACGATCGACGAGCTCGGGATACGCGAGGCCGGTCGCCGCCCACAGCTTGCTGTACATGCTGATGGTCGTGAAGCCGGGCATCGTGTTGATCTCGTTGACGAACACCTCACCGCTGTCGCCATCGACCAGGAAGTCGACGCGGCTGAGACCCGCGCCATCGACGGCGCGGAACGCCGCGATGGCCAGCGCCTGCAGGCGTGAGCCCATCTCGTCGGGGACATCGGCTGGAATGGCGAGCCGACTCGCGCCGTCGAGGTACTTGGCCTCGTAGTCGTAGAACTCGCGCGACGGCACGATCTCGCCGGGCACCGAGGCGATCGGCTCGTCGTTGCCGAGCACGGCCACTTCGATCTCGCGGGCGGCCGGCACGCCGGCCTCGACGACGACCTTGCGATCGTAGTCGGCGGCGAGCTTCAGGGCCTCGACCAGCTCGTCGCGCGTGCGGGCCTTGGAGATGCCGACACTGGATCCGAGATTGGCCGGCTTGACGAACAGCGGCAGACCGAGCTGCGCGAGGAGTTCGTCGGCGACCACCTCGGTCTCGGCCAGCACGCGCCGACGCAACACGACGGCGTAGGCGCACTGCGGCAGGCCGTGCGCCGCGAATACGCGCTTCATCAGCGCCTTGTCCATGCCGACCGACGAGGCCAGCACGCCGCAGCCGACGTAGGGCACGTTGGCCAGTTCGAGCAGGCCCTGCACGGTGCCATCCTCGCCATGCGGCCCGTGCAGCACCGGGAAGATGACGTCCAGCCCGACCCCGGTGACGATGGCGCGGGGTTCGTCCTCGCCCCGGGTGGGGGTGCGGTCGATGGCGAGGATGGTCTCCTCGCTCGGCCGGGGCAGCAGGTGCACCTCGCGTCCGGCGCGCAGCGCCTTCATCTCCGATCGGGTCTGTTCGATGACCTCGGAGGCCGACGCGGCCGTCGGTGGCTTGTCGGCCAGTGACCATCGCCCGTCACGGTCGATGCGGATCGGCACCGGCTCGTAGCGAGCGCGATCGAGGTTGGCCATGACGGCAGCGGCTGAGGCGATCGAGACTTCGTGCTCGCCCGAGCGGCCACCATAGATGACGCCCACGCGCAGTTTCTTCAAGGTCTTTGGGGGTCCCGGAGACGGCCGGAATGGCCGGATGGATGCCGTAGTATAGCCGAATGCCCGGGGCCTTCGCGTTCACGCTGACGGGCCGGGACGGGCAGGCACGCACGGGACGCCTGCAGACGCCGCACGGCAGCGTCGAGACTCCGGCGTTCATGCCGGTCGGCACCCGCGGGGCCGTCCGTGGCGTGACGCAACGGGCGCTCGAAGAGGCCGGCGCCGCCATCGTCCTGGCCAACACCTATCACCTCTATCTCAGGCCCGGCGACGATCTGATCGCCGAGCGTGGCGGTCTGCACCGGTTCATCGGCTGGCCCGGCCCGATCTTGACCGACAGCGGTGGCTACCAGATCTTCAGCCTCGGCCCGCTGGTGAAGATCACCGAGGAGGGGGCCCGGTTCCAGTCGCACCTGGACGGCTCACGGCATGCGCTCACGCCGGAGAAGGTCGTCGACATCCAGGCCCAGCTCGGCCCCGACATCGCCATGGTGCTCGACGAGTGCCTGGCGGCGCCGGCGTCGGAGGCGGCGACGGCCGCGTCCCTCGACCTGACCCTGCGCTGGGCGCGCCGCTCGCGCGACCGCTTCCTCCAGCTGCAGGCCGGCCCGGTGCCGGGCGTCACGGTCAGCACCCCGGGCCAGGCCCAGTTCGGCATCGTCCAGGGGGGGGTCTATCCCCATCTGCGCGAGAAGAGCGCGGCGGCCCTCCAGGCGATCGGCTTCGAGTCCTATGCCATCGGCGGCCTCAGCGTCGGCGAGTCGGTGGCGACCATGTACGAGGTGGTGGGCTACACCACGCCGCTGCTGCCGGAGGATCGGCCGCGGTACCTCATGGGCACCGGCATGCCCGACGACCTGGTCGAGTGCGTGGCGCGGGGGATCGACATGTTCGACTGCGTCCTGCCGACGCGCAACGCCCGCAACGGGCAGGTCTTCACGCCGGACGGGCCGATCAACCTCCGCAACGCCCGCTTCGCCCGCGACGATCGGCCCATCGACGACCAGTGCCCCTGCGAGACCTGCCGACGCCATTCCCGGGCCTACCTGCGCCATCTTTTCCACAACAAGGAGATGAACGCGGGCACGCTCGCAAGCATCCACAATCTCGTCTTTTACCTTGACACCCTCAGGCGGATCCGACAGGCTATCGGTTTCGGGTTGTTCGAGCAGTTTCGACAGGACTTTCACCGCCGCTTCTCCCGGACAACCCCGAGTTCCTGATGCTCTCCTCGAGTGTGCTCGTTCGTTCGCTCCTTGCCCTGTCGGCCCCGGCCGATCCCAACGCCAGCCCGTGGCTGTCGTTGCTGCCGTTCGTCATCATTCTCGGCATCTTCTACGCGATGGTGCTGATGCCGATGAAGAAGCGGCAGCAGAAGGTCGCCGACTTCCAGAGCAGCCTGAAGCTCGGCGACAAGGTCATCACCACCGGCGGCCTCTACGGCACCATCACCCGCCTCGGCGAGCAGCACGTGCAGCTCCAGATTGCGCCGCAGGTCCGCATCGATGTCGCTCGCGCGGCCGTCGGCGGCCTGCAGGGGCAGGACCCCGTCGTCGTGCCCGACCAGGGCGCCTCGTAACTCCTCATGACAAGCAACCTTCGCTGGAAAGTGATCGCCATCCTCGTGGTGGTCGCGCTGGCCGTCGTGGCCTTCTACCCGCCCAAGGACAAGGTCAAGCTCGGGCTCGACCTCAAGGGCGGCGTCCACCTCGTGCTCCGCGTCCAGACCGACGATGCGCTGAAGCTCGAGACGGAGACGAGCGCCGAGCGCCTGCGCGACGAGCTGTCGCGCCAGGGCGTCTCGATCGGCGCCGTGTCGCCACAGGACGTCCGATCGTTCCGCGTGGAGGGCGTGCCCGGCGACCGTGATGCCGACTTCCGTCGCATCGCCGAGGAGTGGGTCGGCCAGGTGTTCGACCGCGCGTCCGGCACCGGTGGGGCCTACACCTTCACCCTCAAGACCGCGCAGGTGGCGCGGCTCCGCCAGGAAGCGGTGGCGCAGGCCCTCCAGACCATCGAGCGCCGCGTCAACGAACTCGGCGTCGCCGAGCCGATCGTCGCGCCGCACGGCGAGGGCGACCAGATCCTCGTCCAGATGCCGGGCGTGACCGACGTCGCCCGCGCCAAGGAGATCATCCGGTCCACCGCCCTGCTCGAGCTCAAGATCGTCGAGGATGGCCCGGCGCCGTCACGCGACGCCCTGCTGGCGGCCCGCGGCGGCCAGGTGCCGCCCGACCTCGAGATCGTGCCGGGCGCCGCCGAAGCCGGTGGCACCGGTCCGGTCTTCTATCTGGTCAAGCGTGTCGCCGGCATCACCGGTCGCGACCTGCGCAACGCGCGTCCCTCGCTCGACGAGAACAACCAGCCGGCGGTCGGCTTCTCGCTCAACCAGCAGGGCGCCGACAAGTTCAGCAAGCTGACCAGCGAGAACATCGGCCGGCAGCTCGCCATCATCCTCGACGGCCGCATCCAGAGCGCGCCGACGATCGAAGGCCGGATCTACGACGAAGGCCGCATCTCGGGGTCGTTCACGTCGCAGGAAGTGCAGGACCTGTCGCTGACGCTGCGCTCGGGCGCGCTGCCCGCCAGCCTGACCTACCTCGAGGAACGCACGGTCGGCCCATCGCTCGGCGCCGACTCGATTCGCGCCGGCGTCCTGGCCTCGGCCATCGGCCTCGGGCTGGTCACGCTGTTCATGCTGGCCTACTACAAGCTGACCGGCATCAACGCGCTCGTCTCCGTCTCGCTCAACCTGCTTATCCTGCTCGGCTTCATGGCCTACATCGGCGCCGTGATGACCCTGCCTGGCATCGCCGGCTTCATCCTGACGATCGGCATGGGCGTCGACTCGAACGTGCTGATCTTCGAGCGCATCAAGGAAGAACTCGGCTCCGGCAAGTCGGCGCGCGCCGCCGTCTCGGCCGGCTTCGATCGCGTCTTCCTGACCATTCTCGACACGCACGTCGCGTCGCTCATCTCGGCGGCGTTCCTGTTCCAGTTCGGCACCGGGCCCATCCGCGGTTTCGCGACGACGCTGTTCTTCGGGTTGCTGTCCAATGTGTTCACCGCGGTGTTCGTGTCCCGGACGCTGTTCGAACTCATCCTCTCGCGTCGCCCGCAGGGCGCGAAGCTGAGCATCTGAGGGCGTCATGGATCTGTTCTCGAACACCAACTACAACTTCACCAAGTGGCGCTGGCACGCCCTGGCGTTCTCGGCCATCCTCATCGTGCTGGGGATCGTCCAGATTGCGCGCCACGGGTTGCCGCTCGGCATCGACTTCTCGGGCGGCACCATCGTCGTCCTGAAGTTCCAGCAGCCGACGTCGGAAGAGGCCGTGCGCACCGCGCTCGACACGATCCCCGGCGAGAAGGTCGTGCAGCAGTACGGTGACGCCAGCGCCAACGAGGTGCTGGTGCGCCTGCCGCAGGCCCAGCAGACCGAGCAGGGCACCAGCCTCGAGCAGGGCGCCACGCAGGTGCTCAACGCCGTGCGGGCCGCCAACCTCGGCACCTTCGAGGTGATCAGCACCGAGATCGTCGGGCCGGTCATCGGCAAGGACCTGCAGCGCAAGGGGCTCTACGCCACCTTCGCCAGCATCCTCGGCATCACCCTCTACATCGCCTTCCGCTTCCGGCTGTCGTTCGCCATCGGCGCCATCGCGGCGACGCTGCACGACGTCATCGTCACGCTGGCGGTGCTGACGTTCTTCGGCTATGAGCTGTCGCTCAACGTCATCGCGGCGATCCTGACCATCACCGGCTACTCGGTCAACGACACCATCGTCATCTTCGACCGCGTCCGCGAGAACTTCCGGACGATGCGCGGGGCGTCGCTGGAGCACCAGGTCAACACCTCGGTCAACCAGACGCTGAGCCGCACGATCATCACGGCCGGCACCACCTTCCTGTCGGTGCTCGCCCTGTACATCTTCGGCGGCGAGGTCCTCGAGGGCTTCGCCTTCACGATGCTCGTCGGCATCATCAGCGGCACGTACTCGACCGTGTTCATCGCCTCGGCCAGCGCCATCGCGCTGAGCAAGAACGAAGCGAACACCCCCGCCGCGCCGTCGGCGTCGGCCCGTTCGGCGTCGGATCGTCCGCGCCGCCGTGAGCGGCGCAACGCGTAGGCGGCGCGCGTGCCGGTGCACGTCGCTGCCGCGCTGCTGGGCGCGGTGCAGGGACTCACCGAGTTCCTGCCCGTCTCCAGTTCCGCGCACCTCATCCTCGCGCGCGCCTTCTTCGGCTGGGATGACCGCGGCTTCGGCCTCGCCTTCGACGTGGCGACCCACGTCGGCACACTGCTGGCCATCGTCGTCTACTTCCGCGAAGACACCCTGGGCATGCTGCGGGCCCTCCCGCGCGTCGCTGCCGGCACCGACGCAGACGCCCGGCGCGCCCGTCTCATCGCCATCGGCACGATTCCCGTGGTGATCGTCGGCGGGCTGCTGGCCGACGTCATCGAAGCGCACACGCGGACGCCGCTCGTGGCCGCCGTCACGCTGGCGGCGGGCGCGTTGCTGTTCCTGCTGGTCGAGCGCGTCGGCGAGCAGTGGCGCCAGGACGACCGCGGCATGAGCGTTGGCCAGGCCCTGGTGTTCGGCCTCGCGCAGACCACGGCGCCGGTGCCGGGCGTCTCGCGGTCGGGCGCGACGATCGTCGCCGGCATGCTGATGGGATTCACCCGCGCGGGTGCGGCGCGCTTCGGATTCCTGCTCGGTATCCCGGCCATCGTGGCCGCTGCGGCCAAGGAGGCGATCGATCTGCGTCAGGTCGGCCTCACGCCCGGCGACGCCACGCTCTTCCTGATTGGCGGCGCGACGGCCTTCGTCGTGGGCTACCTCGCGATCCGTTTCTTCATGCGCTACCTCGGTTCGCACTCGCTGGCCGTCTTCGCCTGGTACCGGCTGGCGCTGGCCGGCACCGTCGTCGCCTGGGCGATGACCCGCTGACATGTGGAACTACCTGCAACGCCGCTTCGTGGCCGGATTCTTCGTCACGGTGCCGCTGGCGCTCAGCGTGGCGGCCCTGCTCTGGATCTTCGGCCTCGCCGATGCGCTCACCTCGCCGGTGGTGGAGCAGATCTTCGGCCGCCGTGTGCCCGGCCTGGGCATCGCGGTGACGGGCGCGGGCATTCTCGTGGTGGGTGTCTTCGCGGCCAACGTGCTCGGCCGTCGACTGCTCCAGCGCGCCGATCACTACCTGTTGCTCGTGCCGCTGTTCCGATCGATCTACGCGCCGGTGAAGCAACTGGTGTGGGCGTTCAATCCGCAGAACGAGTCGGGCTTCAAGCGGGTGGTGCTGGTGGAGGAGCCCAACCGTGGCATGGTCCTGGGGTTTCTGACGCGGGAGCTGACGGTGCCGGATGCGTCGGGGACGCCTGAGCCGTGGGTGGCGGTGTACGTCCCCACCAACCATCTGTACCTCGGCGACGTCCTCCTCTACAGGCAGGAGCGCGTGCGGTTTCCGGAGATCACGGTCGAGGAAGGGGTTCGCATCTTCCTCACCGGCGGCATGGCGCTGCCGGCGTCGATCATGACGTCGGCGGGGGCGACGGAGACGCTGTCTGCAGGGCCGGAGGGGAGGCTCGGCGGGGGCACGGAAGTCACGCGTCAGGGCGGCTTTTGACACGCGCGGAGTTGCGCGCATAACATGCGCCTTCTGCGACCTCAGCGGGGACGCGGCCGTGCCGTCAGGATGAGGCACGGTCGTGTGCGGTGCTGGTGAAGGGCGCGAGCGAGCCTCGGAAATTTTGTCCACGGCACCCGTGGCCCGAATCCCGAAAACCGGTGTCAAAGAGGACATCGGAGTTCGTTGACACTGTTTTTTTGCTGTCGCTATAATCGCCGCCTCACGACGGTATAGATGCAGCGTCTGGGTCGGTAGGAGGACAGGCCAGTGCCGAAAGACATGTTCGGGGATGTGGTCGAGCCATCCATCAAGGTTGGTTCGCAGAAGTGGTACACGGTCCCCGTTTCGATCATTCTCCACGTGCTCGTGCTGGGCTCGGTGGTCATCATCCCGCTGATGGCGATGGATGCGCTGCCCGAGGTCTCCGGGAGCATGTC
>NZ_JALHPM010000214.1:0-10062 GCF_022842525.1 Luteitalea sp. | reverse complement strand
CGCATGGTGAAGGAATCACCGGCCGGGAGCCACGCTCGCAGCCGGCAGCCAAGACCTGCTGCCGACTGTCAGATTTTCACCCGCCACAACTGTCAGATTTACCACCGCCGCCAACAGCCGCGGCTGCCACCACCCGACGAGGCGGCGGCAGCATCGACCACTCCCCGCACAGGGACCGCGCCAGCATCCGGCGGACCCCCAGCCGCGCCGCCGGACCCGGAGACATCCTCCGGTCGGCGACAACGCGCATCGGCGGCCTCTACGGCGCGGGGTGCGTCGGCAACGCGCGCAACGCGTTGTCGAGATACACCTTCTTGAGGATGGGCTCGGGCAGACCGAGGCCGTAGATCTGCCATCGGCCCTGCGGCGGCACCGGCGCCGGCGCGTAGTCGAAGTACTCGTCCTCGGTCTGCAGGAAGCGGTAGTAGATCTGGTAGAGGTCCATGCCGAAGATCTGCTGCGGCGTCTCGGTGCCGTTGGGCACGGCGTCGGTGCCGAACATGATCCGGTCCTGGTACTTGTCGAAGAACTTCCGCGACTGCCGCGGCTGGCGGCCGAGCTCGCCGATGCGTGCGCCAATCTCGATGTGCACGTTCGGGAACTTGTCGAGCATCTCGCCGACGGCCGGCAGGTTCTCGGCCCAGTGCCCGACATGCAGCGCCACGAACGTCGTCTTCGGATGACGTGCGAAGACGCGATCGCGCGCCTCGAGGACGGCCTTGAACGACGGGAAGTCCTTGCCATGGAACGACCAGTCGGGGTGGTTGGCGAGTTCCTCGTAGCGCTCGTTGTACCGGTCGGTCGGGAGGAAGAACGCTTCCGGATCGCCCACGTGGATGCCGACCGGCAGCCCGAGGGCACCAGCGGCCTCCCACATGGGGTCGAACCGCGGGTCGTCCACCTTGACGAGCGCGCCGTCCTTGCCGGCGGCATCCTTGTCGCGCAGGAAGAGACCAAGCGTCTTGAGGATCTTCACACCCATCGCGCCGGCGGCCTTGGCGGCGACGAACTGGTCCGCCTGCCACTTCGGGTAGTCCGGGCGCTGCGCGTCGGTCCAGGTCGGCTCGGTGAAGGTCAGGAACCGTCCCGGGTGGGCGCGGTCCAGCCCCGCAATGGCACTCGCGAGGCGCTCGCCCTGCCCACCCGTGAGGTTGACCATCGTCCGGATGTTGCGCGCATCCATCACCTTCAGCAGGTCGGCCGGTGGCATCGCGCGCCGCGACTGGCGGGCGTTGGCTTGCGGGTTCCGTACGGCGAGGTGGGTGTGCATGTCGATGACGGGGAAGGCCGCCTTCTCGACCAGCGTCACCGGCACGTGCAGCATGCTCTTCGGCTGATAGTCCACCAGCTTCAGCGAGGCGTCGGGCTTGGCCGCCTCGGCCTGGCCCTGGGCCGCCTCGACGGGCAGGTCATGGTCGGCGCGCGCCTCCGCTCCGGTCGTTGTCATCGCTGCGCCAACCACCGCGCCAGTCCTCGTCAGCCACTCACGTCGATTCACGGACATCTCCTCGATCTGACTTCCCACACCCTACTTCCTACTTCCTACTTCCCACTTCCCACTTCCCACTTCCCACTTCAGCCCTGAGCCCTGAGCCCTGAGCCCTCAAAACACCCGCTTCGACAGGCGCCCGATCGAGAACCGGGCGGTGTCGGCGATGGCCATCACGGCCATCACGCCTGCCTGCACGGGGTCGGTCACCACGAGATCGCTGGCATCCGGCACGCTGCCCGCCATGTTGAGGCTGATCACGGTCAACCCCTGCGCGCGCACGTCCCGGACGGCCTTCTCGATCTCTCCGCCCATCAACGACCCGGCCAGCACGAGCACACTCGCCCGCGGGAGGCGAGACACGGCGCGCACGGCCTCGGCCAGCGCCTGTTCGCCCACCAGGGGAATCGTGTCCACGGAGATCTTCTCGCCGCGGATATTGTGACGATCGGCCTCCGTGATCGCCCCGATGGCCACCTGTCCGACCTGAGCGCCGCCGCCCATGATGATCACCCGCTTGCCGAACACGTGCTGGAACGTCGCCACGCGCTCGATCTTCGTGACCGGCTCGGCCGCGGCGAGATCCGCCAGCAGGGCCTCGGCATCCGGCACCGAGACCTCGAGGATCAGCCGCGTCAGGTCGCGCGAGCTCTCCACGATCGTCAGGCTGGTGATGTCGCCACTGTGAGCGGCGATGATTCCCGTCACGACGTGCAGCACGCCCGGCCCGCTGCGCGTCGTGATCACGAGCGCGAGTGGCGTCACCTGATCAGTCACGCGGGAATGGTACGGGAAGACGAGCCGTTCCCGTCACCCCGTCGTCAGAACCGGAGGGGGAAGACGATGGATGATCTGGACCGACTCCGGGGGAGCGATGACGCGAGGGCTCCACTCGAAGAACCACTGACCACGTACCGCCCGTCTCGTGCACCCCTCATCGGTCTGGGTGTGCTCCTCGTCGTGGTGGCGCTCGGCCTGTGGTGGTGGTTGCCCGCCTCGACCCCAGCGGCGCCAGCGACCACGCCCGCGCCGGCGCTTCAGGTCACGGCGCCTGCCGCCACCCCATCTGGCCTCGGCGCAGGCGCGGCGGACCCGAACCTGCCCGACCTCGGCAGCCTGGATGCCTACGTGCGGCCGCTCCTCGCCGTGCTGTCCACGCGACCCGAACTGGCGGCCCTGCTCACGTCCGACAACCTCGTGCGCCGCTTCGTGGTCAGTGTCGAAGCGGTGGCGCGCGGCGCGTCCCCGGCGCGTCAGGTGCGCGCCGTGGCGCCGCGCGGTGCGTTCGCCGTGACGCGCGACAACGGGGCCATCGTCATCGACCCCGCGAGCTTCGACCGGTACGACGGCCTCGTCCGGATGGTGGAGGAGCTCGACCCGGCGCAGCTCGCCCGCCTGTACGGTCGCCTCAAGCCGCGACTCGAGGACGCCCACGCAGAGCTCGGTGTCGCCGGCACCATGGACGAGACGATGGTGCAGGCCATCCGGCACCTGCTGGCCACCCCGGATCTCCCGGCCGTCGTGCGCGTGCAACCGGGCAAGGGCACCAACTACACGTACAGCGATCCCGCCATCGAGGGACTCTCTGCCGCACAGCGCCAGCTGCTGCGTCTGGGCCCGGCCCGGGCGACTCAGGTGAAGGCCCACCTGCGTCGATTCGGCGAGGCACTGGGCATCCCGCCGGCGCGCCTCGCCGGTTGAGAGCCCTCGCGTCGACGAGCTGAGGGATCCGCTGGCCGGACGCGTGATTCACGGGTATTCTGGGCAGTCTGGCTCGCCGCCGATGTCCGGAACCTCAGGCTCGTCCCTCTCGCTTCGCTTCCTGCTCAAGGACGCCGCCTCGACCACCGGGCTGGCGGCCACCGCGACGCGCCTGTCGGGACTGACAGCGGCCGCCAAGGCCTTCACCGTCGCGGCGGCGTCGCTGAACGGTCCGGCGGTCCTGGTGGTGCCGGCCGACAAGGACATCGAGCCCTTCGTCAGCGACGCCCGGTTCTTTCTCGGCAGTCTCGAAGGCCTGAGCGGCACGGCGCTCGAACGCGGCGTGCTGTCGCTCCCGTCGCCGGAAGTGGACCCCTACCGCGGGCTGCTGCCGCACTTCGACGTGGCCTCCGCCCGCGCGCGCGCCCTGCATGGCCTCGCCACCGGCCAGGCCCGCATCGTCGTGGCCTCCGCGGCGGCGCTGTTGCCGCGCCTGCCGGCTCCGGAGGATCTGGTCGCGTCGTCGCTCGAGCTCAAGCCGGGCGACGACATCGATCCGATGGACCTGGCCGACATCCTCGTGCGCGCCGGGTTCACCCGTGAGGACCCCGTCGACCAGCACGGCGAGTTCTCGATTCGTGGCAACGTCGCCGACATCTTCCCGGCCGGTGATCGCCTGCCGGTGCGGCTCGAGTTCGTCGGCGACACCATCGAGTCGATTCGCCAGTTCGATCCCGCGACGCAGCGGTCGGTGACGTCGCTGGACCGCATCACGGTCGCGCCGGTGCGGGAGACGGCCGACACCCTCGAAGGGCGCGAATCCGAGCGTCCGGCGACGTTCTTCAACTATCTCGGCCGCGCGTCCCGGCTCCGGTTGTTCGTCTCCGAGTTCGACAAGGTGCGCGAGGCCGGCGACCGACGCTTCACCGCGCTGCTGGACAGCTACCAGGACGCCCTCGCTCGTGAGGAACGCGTGCTGCCGCCGGCGCGCCTGATGCTGCCGTGGCCCGACGTCATGTCGATGCTGCCGTCGGCGACCAGCCTCGAGACCTTCGCCGCGGACGCCGACATGGTCGACGGCGCCGGCGACCAGCCTGACGCCATCCGCGCCACGGTCACCGACCGCTACGTCTCGTGTCAGCCCGTGCCGACCTTTCATGGCCGGGTGCCAGAGTGGGTCCACGAACTGCGCGCCGCACGCCAGATGGGCGAGACCGCCGTGCTCGTGGCCGAGACCGCCGGTCGGGCCGAACGGGTCACGGAGATCCTGCGCGAGTACGGCGTGGTGGCCGTGGACATCAGCCGCGCCGAGGTCACCTCGGGCAGCGCGCTGCTGGTCACCACCGGATCGCTGACGCAGGGCTTCCGCCTGCCGGCCGCCAGGATGCGGCTGTATGCCGAGACCGACATCTTCGACGAGGAGCGCGTCGGTCACCAGCGCCGCGCGTCGGCGGCCAAGGCGTTCCTCTCCGACTTCCGCGATCTGAAGGTCGGCGATCACGTCGTGCACGTCGACAACGGCATCGGCGTGTTCGTCGGCCTCAAGCAGATCAACGTCGGTCACGAGACGCGCGAGTTCATGGAGCTGCGCTACCACGGCGACGACAAGCTCTTCGTCCCGGTGGATCGCCTCGACCTCGTGCAGAAGTTCTCGGGCAGTGGCCGCCCGACCCTCGATCGCCTCGGCGGGGCGACCTGGGAGAAGGCCAAGGCGCGGGTCAAGAAGGCCATGCGCGACATGGCCGACGAGCTGCTCAAGCTCTACGCCGCGCGCAAGGCCGTCCAGGGGCACGCCTTTCCCGCCGACACGCACTGGCAGGAGGAGTTCGAAGGCGCCTTCCCTTACGAGCTCACCCCGGACCAGGCCAACGCCGTCATCGACATCAAGCGCGACATGGAGTCGACGATGCCGATGGATCGCCTGCTGTGTGGCGACGTCGGCTACGGCAAGACCGAGGTCGCGATGCGCGGCGCCTTCAAGGCCGTCATGGACGGCAAGCAGGTCGCCTTCCTGGCGCCGACCACCGTGCTGGCGCTGCAGCACCTCAAGACGCTGCGCACGCGTTTCGCGGCGTTCCCGGTGCGGATCGACATGGTCAGCCGGTTCCGCACCAAGGCGGAGCAGGCCGAGACGCTCAAGCACCTGCGCGAGGGCAAGCTCGACATCATCGTCGGCACGCACCGGCTGCTGGCCAAGGACGTCGAGTTCCGCGATCTCGGCCTGCTCGTGGTCGACGAGGAGCAGCGCTTCGGCGTGACGCACAAGGAGCGCATCAAGCAGATGCGCAAGCGCGTCGACGTGCTCACGATGAGCGCGACGCCGATTCCGCGCACGCTGAACATGTCGCTGGTGGGCATCCGCGACATGTCGGTGATCGAGACCGCGCCGCACGATCGCCAGGCCGTGCAGACGGCCGTGCTGCCGTTCGATCCGAAGATCATCGGCACGGCCATCGCCAAGGAACTCGAGCGCGGCGGCCAGGTGTACTTCGTCCACAACCGCGTCGAGTCGATCCACTCGATGGCGGGCCTGCTGGCGCGGGTCGCGCCGGAGGGCACACGCATCGGCATCGGCCACGGCCAGATGGGCGATGAGGCGCTCGAGAAGGTGATGGTGGAGTTCATCGAGCGGCGCTACGACATCCTGCTGTCGACGACGATCATCGAGAACGGCCTGGACATCCCCAACGCCAACACGATGATCATCAACCGCGCCGACCGCTACGGCCTCGGTCAGCTGTATCAGCTGCGCGGACGCGTCGGCCGCTCGGATCGGCGTGCCTACGCCTACCTGCTGATTCCGCCCGTCGATTCGCTGTCGGAGGTCGCACGCAAGCGCCTGGCGGCCATCAAGGAGTTCAGTGCGCTCGGCAGCGGCTTCCGCATCGCCGCACTCGACCTCGAGATTCGCGGCGCCGGCAACCTGCTGGGCGGCGAGCAGAGCGGCCACATCGAAGCCATCGGCTTCGAGATGTACACCAAGCTGCTCGAGGAGACGATCCGCGAACTCAAGGGCGAGGATCTCGAGGACGACCGGCGGGCCACGGTCAACCTGGGCGTCGAGTTCCGCATCGACGAGGACTACATTCCCGACACCAATCAGCGCCTCGGCATCTACCGCCAGGTGGCGCAGGCACGCACCGACGCCGAGGTCGCCCGTGTCGTCGACGACCTCCGCGATCGCTACGGCCCGGTGCCGGAATCGGTGCTCAGCCTGGCTGACCACGCGCGACTCCGCGTCATGGCCGACCACCTCAAGCTCGACGCCATCGAACGCGAAGGCAAGACGATCGTCTTCAAGTTCAGGGAGTCGGCAACGGTCGACCCGCAGCGGCTGCTGTCGGTGGTCAACCGGCGCGTCGACCTGCGGCTGGTGCCTCCGGGCAGCCTGAAGCTGGATCTCGACCCGCAGCCCATCGCGCCGAAGCTCACCCCGGCTCCGGGCCGCCCTGGTGCCGCGCGCCCCGGCGGGCTTCCTCCGCGCGGTGGGCCGGCGACCCATCGCCCCGTGGCGCAGGGCGGATCGAGGGGGCCGTCGTGGTGGACCGTCCGCGCGACGGCGGGCGAGGTGGCGCCCGGGTTCACCAAGGCCGAGGTCCTCAAGCCGATGCCCGAGGATCCACGGGCGCCGGACGGGCTCTTCGCCCGCGTGGCCGGTGTGATGAAGGAACTGAGCGACGATTTGTAGGCGGGGCCACAACATCTGGGGGCGTTGTTTCGCACCAGCCTGCATCTGGGGCCGCCTCGGCAGCGCTCCCGGTCGTCTGAAGCTCTGGGCCATGAGCCTTAAGCCTAGAGCCTTCATGGGTTTACCATAGAGACGGTGATGAATCGAATGAACGTACGAACACTCGGGTCGGCCTGTGTCGTGGTGGGTCTGGCCGTGGCGGGCGTGCGCGCCGACGTCGTCGAACAGGTGCTGGTGAAGATCAACGGCGAGATCCT
This sequence comes from Luteitalea sp., assembly GCF_022842525.1. NCBI lineage: Bacteria > Pseudomonadati > Acidobacteriota > Vicinamibacteria > Vicinamibacterales > Vicinamibacteraceae > Luteitalea > Luteitalea sp. The sequence continues at coordinate 2,927 of NZ_JALHPM010000214.1, read as the reverse complement.
CACGAAGACCGACGTCGAGCAGTTGCAGGTGACCGCGCTCCGGGCCAACAACCCGAACGTCACCGAGGCCGACCTCCAGAACGACGTCGCCCTGCGCAAGATGCTCGACGAGGTGACCCCGCGCGTCATCGTCAATGCCATCGACGAGATGCTGCTGGTGCAGCGCGGGCGCGAGCTCGGGCTGAAGATGAGCGACGAGCAGTTCAACGGCATCCTCGCGAACATCCGCAAGGAGAACAAGCTCGACACCGAGGAGAAGTTCCAGGCCGCGCTGAAGCAGGAAGGCCTGTCGATTCCCGGACTGCGCAAGGCCTTCGAGAAGCAGATGCTGATCAACCGCGTCCAGCAGCAGGACGTGTTCTCGCGCATCAGCATCTCCGAAGAGGAATCGCGTGCCTACTTCGACGCGCACAAGGAAGAGTTCCTGACCAACGAGTCCGTGACGCTGCGCGAGCTGTTCGTGCGGGCCGCGACGACGTCGCCGGCAGAAGGGCCGTCGGCGGCCCAGGCCGCCATGGAGGCCGCACGCGAGAAGGCCGTGCAGCTGCGCCAGCGTGTGCTCAAGGAGGACTTCGGCACGGTGGCCGGCGAGGTCTCCGACGCCGCGTCCAAGGCCAATGGCGGGCTCATCGGTCCGCTGGGTGTCGACGAACTGAACCCGGACATCCAGAAGGTCCTCGCCCCGCTCAAGGTGGGCCAGGTCTCCGAGCCACTCGACGCCGGCAACGGCTACCGCCTCCTGAAGCTCGACGTCCGCGTGCCCCGCAAACAGGCGACCTTCGAAGAGGCGCGCGACCAGATCGCCGACAAGGTCTTCAGTCAGCGCCGCGCCGGCGAGGTGCTCAAGTACCTCGAGCGCCTGCGCGCGCAGGCCATCATCGAGTGGAAGAGCCCGACCCTGAAGGCCGCGTTCGATACCGGTGTCGTCGCCGCCGCCAAGGCGCTCGCTGAAGAGACGGCCAGGCTGCAGGCGCAGGACGCCGCGAAGTGAGCACCGGCGCGTCCGCGGAGGTCCACGTGGGCGCCCCGTCGGCCACCGCATCCCCGGGGGTTCCTGCGCCCCGCACCGCGCCGGCGCCGAGAATCGGCGCCATCACGCTGGCCGCCCCGGCGGGCGTCGCGCCGATGGCGGGGATGACCGACACCGCGTTCCGCCGCCTGGTGAAGCGCCAGGGCGGTTGCGGGTTGGTGGTCACCGAGATGGTGAGCTCCGAAGGGCTCGTCCGCGGCATCGACCGCACCCTCGAGTTCGCCGAATACACCGAGGAAGAACGACCCGTCTCGATCCAGATCTTCGGTGGTGATCCGGCCAGGATGGCTGACGCCGCGCGCATCGTCGAGGGCATGGGCGCCGACATCGTCGACATCAACATGGGCTGCCCGGTGCCCAAGATCTCGAAGCACAACGCCGGGTGTACGTTGATGCGCGATCCGCGGCATGCCGCATCCATCGTGTCGGCCATGGCTCGGGCCGTGCGCATTCCGGTGACGGTCAAGATGCGCGCCGGCTGGAACGAGGCCGAGATCAACGCGCCGATGCTGGCGCGGATGGTCGAGGATGCCGGCGCCGCCGCGGTGACCGTGCATGGCCGCACCGCGAAGCAGGCCTACACGGGCAGTTCCGACTGGTCGCTCATCGCGCAGGTCGCCGACCAGATTGCCATCCCCGTGTTCGGCAGTGGCGATTGCGTCGAGCCGGAACATGTCATCGATCGCTTGCGCGTCGGTCCCGAGGGCGTCCTGGTGGGACGTGGCGTGCTGCGCAACCCGTGGATTCTGGCGCAGGCCGCCGATCTGGCGGCGGGCCGGGTGCCTCGGGTCGTCACGATGCGCGACCGCGGGCAGTTCCTGCTCGAGTACATCGACCTGCTGATGAACGAGCGCGTCGACGAAGCGGCGGGCTTCCGCCACTCGGCGCCGACGTCCGGCGGAGACGAGGCATCGCAGGCCGAAGCGCTCGGCCTGCGCGCGCCGGCGCGCGGCCGAGAGCGCTGGGTGATCAACAAGCTGCGCGCCCTCAACGCCTGGTACTCCAAGGGCTACGAAGGCGGCGCGCTGTTCCGCACGTCGATCAACCGCGCCGAGTCGATCGCGCACGTCCGCGAGCTGATCGACGACTTCTTCATGCATTGAGGCGTCTGCCTGAATTCAGGCGTCTGCTTCGACATTCGCAATTCAGAATGAAGCGCGGGGCGGGCAGCGCCACTGCGTCGAAGGCTTGGGATTCGAGACAGGCGCCTCGGCATTCATCATTCAGGTCGACAGCGATCCTGGGTCACGATGCGGTGGAAACATGATCCACCGACCTTCACGCTGACGGCCGGTTCGGAGAACCGGCCCTACCCTCCTCGTTCCGTCTCGTCTCTCGTTCCTTGCGCCTTGCCACCCAGCAGTGTCGGCGTTGCCCCCGCGGAGCGTGGCGATGCCCGGACCTGCGCGGCATTCTGCATGCTGAAGGTCAGCGAAGCCTGCCTGAACTGCCGGTTCCCGACTCCCGACTCCCGGTTCCCGACTCCCGGCCTACTGATACTCGTCCGTGATTGAGTAGTCGTAGATCATCGCGGCCTCGGCCGCGGCGTTGAAGCGCTGCCCGAGCGCGACGTGCAGCGGATGCGCGAGGTAGGCCCGCAGCCCCGCCTCATCGTCGAACTCCAGCAGGGCCACCCACGGGAAGTCGGGGAACCCGCTGATCACGTACGGGATCGGCGGCGCGAGGTGCTGCCCGATGCGGAAGCGCCGCACGCCGGGGATGTCGCGCGCGGCGGCCCGCATCGCGTCGATGAGCCCCGCGCGGGCCTCCTCGCCGAGGTCGGGTCGCGGCCGGAACAGCACGACGTGCACAGTCATGCGACCCTACTCCTCAGGCTTCTTGCGCTTGCGATCGGCGGGCGGCAGCTCACCGGCGCGGTAGGTCCGTCCCTTCTTCG
>NZ_JALHPM010000213.1:0-10129 GCF_022842525.1 Luteitalea sp. | reverse complement strand
GCCGCCTGGGGCCGCGCGCGGCCTGCCACCATCGCGGCCGTGACGAGACAACTCGCCAGGACCGCAGACCGCCACGTCAGTCGTCGTCGCCCACTCGCGGCGGTCACACCCGTAAGTTCACTCTGACTCATCTGTCACGTCTCGTGCTCATCGGCCCGATCCGCCTGGCGCCGACGGCGGCAGCGGGTCCGGGACCTTGTTCCTGACGGCCGGGATGGTGCGAAGGTACGCGAAGATGGCCTTCAGGTCCGCATCCGTCATCTGTCCGAACACCCGCCAGGGCATCGGCGGCAGCAACTGCCGCCCGCGGCCCTGATGCCGGCCATGGCGCAGCGTGTCGATGAACTGCTGCTCGGTCCAGGCGCCCAGGCCCGTCTCGGGATCGGGCGTGAGATTGGCGGCAAAGCTCATGCCCCACGCGCCGGCATACGCCGGTTCGATCGGATAGACCTCGCCCACACCGTCGATCGGTGGCATCGCCGGCACGGGGCCGCGCGCATCGAAGCCGGCCAGCCATCGGGACCGATCGTATTCGGGGCCGTTGGATCCCATCACCATCGGCGTGTGGCAGTCGCCGCAGCCCTTGCCCTCGACCAGATAGCGTCCGCGTGCGACCGGATCGGCCGGACTCGGCGCCACCGTCATCGTCGTGATCGCGGCGGGCGGCGGTGGTGGCGGCATCGCGGGCCCGGACGGTGGCACGGGGTCGGGCACGGCGTTGCGGATCGCGGGCACGGTCTTCAGGTACGCGAACATCGCGGCGAGATCCTCGTCGGCCAGGCGACGGAACGTGTCCCAGGGCATGGGCGGCAGCAGCGGGCGACCGGTGCCACGGTGTCGCCCGGTCCGCATCGTCGCGATGAACTCCGCTTCGGTCCAGCCTCCGATCCCGGTGGCCACATCCGAGGTCAGATTCGCCGTGAAGCTGCGCCCCCACGGACCGGACCACGACGTCATCGTGATGCTCGCGGCACCGAGCCACGGAGGCTGCAGTCCGGGCGGATCACGCACGACGAGGCCCGCCGGATGTCCCGAGAGGCTTCGGCTCATGTCCGGCTCGGGCCCGTTGTCGCCCATCGTCCACGGCGTGTGGCAGTCGTGGCACCCGCCGGTCGTCACCAGGTACGCGCCATGAGTGACGCGATCCGGGGACGGTGACTGCCCGACGGGGGCGGCCGCCTGGGGTTGCGCGAGGCGTGCGGTCAGCATGGCGCCGAGGGCCAGACCGCACAGAGACACCACGGACGAGGACCTGCGTTGTCGAGCCACGTCTCCTCCTTACCGCGCGGATGCGCGTGTCTGCGGGAACTGCGGAGTGTCCTCGGCAATCCACCGTCGGAGGAGGGCGACGGCGTCCTCGTCGACGAGGCGGCTGCCAAGGGGAGGCATCTGGAGCACGGGATGACGCGAGGCCATGCGCGCCACCAGCATGCTGGCGTCAGGATTGCCCGGCGCGATGCGGTCGACGATGTGCGGATGGGCGGTGGCCGTGAAGCGGCTCGGCACGGCGAGCGCGGTGACGACGGCCGGGGGCATCGCCGACGGCTGGGCCAGGGTGTACTGCAGCGTGAAGCCGATCGACGCGATCTCGCCGACGCCCGTGTGGCACATGCCGCAGTTGCCATGCAGGTAGCCGAGCGCGGCGCGCGACACCGGCGTCGACACGGCGATGCGCGGCGGCGTCTGCACCAGCGTCGACGGCAGGTGCCGCACGAGGCCGCGCGCCACCAGCGTCTGCAGCGTGACGCCACCCGCAGGCACCGGCTCCGCATGCGGCGCGAGCGGATCGCGATCGTCCGAGAGCTGCAGGGCCGACACGCCGAGCAGCCGCGACGGACCAGCCTCGTGACAGGCCGTGCAGTCGGCGCGCGACGGGATGGCATGCCGTACGCCCTCGCGGATGGCAACGCTGTTGAGGATGCCGCGCTCGTGCACCAGCGTCGCGGATCCGTCCGGACGCCACACGTAGCTCGCGTACCGCCAGCCGGCGGCGGTGCGCTCGATCAGCCGCGTCTCGGCGGGGGCGCCGTGAAAGCGGAATTCCTTCCACACCTTCGTTCCGACGGGGAACACCCACGCGTCGGGATCGCTGGCGTCGATCCAGCTACCCTCGGGGAGGAACAGCCAGCGCGACTTCTCTGCGCCATCGGTCCACAACGGATACTGCGGCGCAAAGGCCAGGAGTCCGCTCGCGACCACCTTGGCGTTCCAGTCGCTGTACAGGCCGGTCTCGCGCAACGTCTCCGGCAGCGGCGGCACGACGGGCTCACCGGTGCGCGCCACCGTGACGCACACCAGGCTGACCATGAGCACCGAGACCGAGCACGCGAGGAGTCGCCGCACACCCAAGACAACGGTGGGGCGTACAGGGCCGAACGAGGACGGAGGAAAAGAGGAGGGAGGACGGAGGTAGGACGGAGGGCTGAGGGACTGAGAGGGACCGAGAAGGAAGGGACTGAGAGGGAAAGAAAGGAAAGAAGGGGACGGAAAGGGCCAGGGTGTCAGGGCGCGGGGTCTCGCAGTTTGCGAACCGAGACGACCAGCATGGCGGTGAACTCGTGCACTTCGCCGAGCAGCCACGCCACCTCGGCGGGGTCGCCCTTGCCGAGCTCGCGGAGGATGCCGAGCGCGTGGCTCGTCTCCCGGCATTCACGCAGCGCCACGGTGTAACAATGGGCCATCTGGCGGCGCGAGATCGAAGATTGTGCTTCGCTCAGATTGAAGCCGATCGCAGTTCCTGCTGCCGCCAGCTGTTCCACCACCCGCCGCGGCAGCGTCGCGTCGCGCAGCAGATCCGCCACCACCCTCAGCAAACGCACCGAAAACCGCTGGGCCCTGCCCGCCAGATCCTGCCGCGCCCGAGTCGCCATGCCCGACTCGAGAGCGAAATCCATGCCCAGCCCACCCTTCCGTGCCCGACCCTCTCCCTTCTTCTTCCTTTCCCTTCCTCCAACCTACCTCTTTCCTCCCTCCTCTTTCCTCCGTCCTCCCTAGTACTTGCTCTTCTGGGGCTCGATGCGGTCGACCCACGCGAGGATGCCGCCGGTGAGATTGACGGCCTTGTCGAAGCCCTTCTCGCGCAGGAGCGTGACGGCCTTGGCGCTGCGGCCACCCATCTTGCAGTGGACGACCAGGTCGCGCGTGCCATCGAGTTCCTCGAAGCGGCTGGCCAGCTCGCCGAGCGGAATGACCGTCGATCCCTCGATGCGCACGATGTCCACCTCGTGCGGCTCGCGGACGTCGAGGACGACGAGGTCGTCGCCGCGATCGAGCCGGGCCTTGAGCTCCTCGACCGTCGTGACCGGAAGCTCGTCCACCGGCGCGGCCGCCGCACCCGGCGCCGGCTTCAGACCGCAGAACTGCTCGTAGTCGATCAGGGCCGTGACCGTCGGGTGGTCACCGCACACCGGGCACTCGGGGTCGCGACGCAGCTTGAGCTCGCGGAACTTCATCCGCAGCGCGTCGTAGATCAGGAACCGGCCGACCAGCGGCTCGCCCGCCCCGAGAATCAGCTTGATCGCTTCGGTCGCCTGGATGACGCCGATGATGCCCGGCAGCACGCCCAGCACGCCGCCCTCGGCGCAGCTCGGCACCAACCCCGGCGGCGGCGGCTCGGGATAGAGGCACCGGTAGCACGGGCCATCCTTGGTGGCGAACACCGAGGCCTGCCCCTCGAAGCGGAAGATGCTCCCGTAGGCATTCGGTTTCCCGAGCAGCACGCACGCATCGTTGACCAGATACCGCGTCGGGAAGTTGTCCGTGCCATCGATGATGATGTCGTAGGGCCGGAACAGGTCGAGCGCGTTCTGCGACGACAGCGCCGTCTCGTACAGGTCGACCTGGATGTGCGGGTTGATGGCCAGCACGGCATCCTTGGCCGAGTCGAGCTTGCGGCGGCCGACATCCGACGTGCCATGCGCCACCTGCCGCTGCAGGTTGCTGAGGTCGACGACGTCGAAGTCGACGATGCCGATGCGGCCGATGCCGGCGGCGGCCAGATAGAGCAGGACCGGCGACCCGAGTCCACCGGCGCCGACGCACAGCACGCTCGCCGCCTTGAGCTTCTTCTGCCCCTCGACGCCGACCTCCGGCAGGATCAGGTGCCGGCTGTACCGCGCGATCTCTTCCTGCTCGAGCGCCGGCAGGTCCGCCGTCGCCGCGCCGCTGCCGCCCGCGACAGACGGGATGATGCTGATCGTGTCGCTCTCGCCCAGCGGCGTCTGTTCCTTCTGCAGGTACCGGATGTCTTCGTCGTTGACGTAGATGTTGACGAAGTGACGCAGCTTGCCCTGCTCGTTGTACAGGTGCTTCTTCAGCTCCGGGTACGTGGTGGTGAGCGCCGACAGCAGATCGCCGACGGTCGCGCCGCCCACCTGCACGATGTCCAGCTTGTCGGTGTATTGGCGGAGCGGCGTAGGGATGTGGACGGTATGCGGCACGGGCAAGACTCCTTCAACGGGGCGGCCAGCACCCCGGGAGATCCGGATGGGGCCAACTGGAGGATCATAGCGAACGTCCCCCGGGCATCCGGCCCGCTTGTGTCATATGCCAGACGTCCTTCGCACGCTCGTCCTCGTCGCCGCCCTCTCCGCCCCCACGACGGCGGACGCCTCGCGCGTGGCCTGGACCGTCGCTCGGGACGGCGGTGACGCGGTCCAGACGCCGACCCAGCCCGCTGGCGGCGCGCTGCCGGCCACCGAGCGCCGGGTGATCCACGGCCTCGTCGAGGACACGCTCGGCGGCGCGATCGCCGACGCGACCGTGCGCGTCACCTGCGGCCCCGTCACCCGCGACGTGCGCACGGACGCCACCGGCCGCTTCGTCGTCGACGACCTGCCGGCGGGTCGGTGCGTGGCCCAGGCCTCGGCGGATCTGTTCCTGCCCGTGACCCACACGCTCGACCTCACCACGCGCCGCGACGGACTCGTCCGCTTCGTCGTCGAGCTGGCCGGCCTCGAAAGCGAGGTGACCGTCACCCCGGCCCGCGGCGAGCAGGAACGCACGTTCGACGTGCCGGAGGCCGTCGGCGTCGTCACCGCCGAGGAACTGGAGTCGCGGCCGGTCCAGTTGCTGCCGCAGGCCCTGCGCGAGGAGACCGGCATCGTCGTGCAGCAGACCACCACCGCCCAGTCGTCCGTGTTCATCCGCGGCTTCAGTGCGCAGCGCGTGGTCTACCTGCTCGACGGCGTCCGCTTCAACACGTCCACCTACCGGGCCGGCGCCACGCAGTACCTCGGCTGGGTGGACCCGGCGGCGGTGCAGCGCATCGAGGTGGTGCGCGGGCCCTCGTCGGTGCAGTACGGCAGTGACGCCATCGGCGGCGCCGTCAACGTGCTGTCGCACCGGCCGACGGTGCTGTCGGCCGGCAGGCAGGGCAGCGGCCTCATGGAGGTGGCGGTCGCCAGCGCCGATCTGAGCGGCGGGGCCAGCGCCTTCGGGCAGGTCCGCGCCACGACCTACGCCCTGCGAGGCGGCGTGTCGACCCGCGCGGCCGACGACCTGCGTACGGGCGGCGCCGTCGACAGCCACAGTGCCCTCACCCGCTACCTCGGGCTGCCGTCGTCGACGTTGTACGACCGCCTGCCCGCCACCGGCTATCGGCAGTCGGGCTGGTCTGCCGCGGCCACCCTGCCGTTCGCGGACGGGTCGGCCCTGACGGCGCTGGCCATGCAGGAGTCGCAGCAGGGAGTGAGCCGCGTCGATCGCACGCTCGGCGGCGATGGCCTCTTCCGCAGCACCTTCGACCCGCAGCGCCTCGGCTTCGGCTACCTCCGCTATCAGCGCACGGGGGCGGGGCCCCTGGCGGTGCTCCAGGGCACGCTGTCGATCAACCAGCAGCAGGATGACCGCCTCGAGCAGGCCCGGCCCGACACGTTCTTCGAGACCGAGACGGCGCGGACCCGCGTGCTCGGCTATGCCGCACAGGGCACCTGGCAGTCGTGGCGCGGCCATACCGTGACGACCGGCGCGGAGGTGTACGACGAGGCGATCGCCACGAGCCGCACCCGATGGCAGTCGGGCCCCCCCGCGGCGCTGCGACCCGAGACCCCCGACGGCGCCGGCTACCGGTCCGCGGCGGTGTACGTGCAGGACAGCGCCTCCCTCGTGGGCGATCGCCTGGGTCTGCGCGTCGGCGTCCGTGGCGGCTCGTTCACGTACGAGGCACCGGCCGACGCGGCACTGGGCGTCAACGCCGAGCGGGTCCGCATGAGCGCCGTGACCTTCAACACCGGCGCGGTGTGGAGCCTCGGCCCGGCGCTCAACGTGACCGCTTCGGTCAGCCGCGGCTTCCGGGCCGCCAACGCCTTCGACCTCGGCGCCATCGGCGTATCGGGCGGGGGCTTCGAGATCGCCCCGCGCGAGGCCGCGGCACTGGAGGCCCTCGTGGGGTCCAACGACGGCGCCACGGCCGTCTCGACCGGCACCCCCGTGGCGTCGCTCGGCCCCGAGTCGATGTACGCCTTCGAAGGGGGCGTGAAGCTGCGCACCCGCCGCGTCGCCGGGTCGCTCGTGCTGTTCGATCTCGAGTTGCAGGACGCCATCGCGCGGCGCACCGCCATCTTTCCCCAGGGCATCACCGGCAGCGCCGTCGCCGGCTACCCCATCGTCTCGCAGGACGCGGAAGGACGCGCCTACGTGTCCATCGACCCCCGCCCGATCGTGACGCGCGTCAACGTCGAGCGGGGGCGCATCCACGGTCTCGAGGCCGACCTGCAGGTGCGGATGGGCCGTCGCTGGATCGGCAGCGCCAACGTCTCGCTCGCCAACGGACGCGACGGCGACGACGTGTACCTGCGGCGCATGCCGCCGCTGATGGGGGCCATGCGGCTCAAGTGGGAGCCAAGCGTGCACCCGTTCTGGGCCGAGGCCGTCGTCACGGCGGCGGCGGCGCAGACGCGGCTGAGCCCCGGCGATCTCGCCGACGCCAGGATCGGCGGACGACGACGACGGGCGGACATCGCCGCCTTCTTCGCCGGCACCGCCACGGACCTCGGGCTGGTGCAGGCCGGTCGCCTCGTGTCCACGGGCGAGTCGCTCGCCGAGGTCCAGGCGCGCGTCCTGAACGGGGCCGACGCCTCGTTCCTGTTCACCGAGACGCCGGGGTTCGTCGTCGTCAGCCTGCGGGGCGGCTGGCGCCTGTCCTCGCGGCTCGACACCACCGTCATCCTCGACAACCTGACGGATCGCAACTACCGCTGGCACGGATCGGGGACCGATGCCCCCGGCGTCTCGCTCGCCGCGAAGCTCAGGGTCCGACTGTGACGTAGTCGCGTTCGCGGGCCCGGATGGCCTTGTAGCGCCGAAACACCTCCCGCGCGCTCTCGAGCCCGACGACGGACCGCCACGACGACCCGCGGAACGTGTGGGCCAGCAGCGCCCGGGCATTGCGCAGCACGAATCCCGGACGCCGCCGCAGGACCGCCGGCATGTGTCGCACCTTCATCCAGCGCTCGGATCGCCAGCGCAGGAACTCGATCTCGTCGGCCGTCAGATGCGCGCTGCGGACGACGGCGGTCGTGCCGTCGTACTCCTCCAGCCGCTCGTTGACGATGAGATCCTGGCGACGGAAGTCCTCGTTCATCGGCGTGCGCGGATACGGCGTCGGATGCTGGATGTAGGGCCAGTCGACGTAACGTCGCGCGAAGGCCAGGTTGGTCTCGATGGCGTCGGCCGTGTCATCCGGATTGCCGACGATGAGCCCGCCGACGATGAAGATGCCGTGGCGGTGCAGGACGTCGATGGCCGCCAGGGTGGCGTTGCCGACACGGCGTCCACCTTCGCGCTGCGCGTTCTTGGCCGAGGCCTTCAGGAAGGTCAGGTCGGCCTCGAGCACGTTCTCGATGCCGAGGAAGACGTACTCGAACCCGGCGCGCCTCATCAGCGGCGCGAGCCGGTCGCCATGGGCGGCGAACGCCGACGTCATGCCCTGGACGATGAAGCGCAGGTCCTGGAGGCCAGCCTCGATGATCGCCTCGCACAGCGCCTCGAAGCGGCGGACGTCGAGGGTGACGTTGTCGTCGACGATGAAGATCACCCGCGCCCCATGGTCGCGGGCGTCGGTGATGTCGGCGATCACCCGAGCCATCTCGCGGGTGTAGAAGTTGCGGCCCCGCATCTCGATGATCGAGCAGAAGCTGCAGTCGAAGGTGCAGCCGCGCGAGGTCTCGACGACATCCACCGGATCACCGAGAAACGTGTAGCCGTCCAGCACCCGTGCACCGCGGTTGGGCGGCGCCAGGGTCTCGTCGAGTCTGTGCGACGGTGGCCGGTCTGCGTTGTGCACCACGGTGCCGTCGGCCGCGCGCCACGTGAGCCCGGCGATCTCGGCCAGTGACGCCGAGTCTCCGCCCGCCTCGATCGCACGCAGCACTTCACGGAACGTCCGTTCCCCTTCACCGCGCACGACGAGGTCGACGCCGTCGTCTCCCATCCAGGCCTCGGTGGCCAGACTCGGGTCGTAGCCGCCCGCCACCACGCGCGCCTCGGGACACCAGGCACGGAGTCGGCGCAGCAGCCGCAACGCCGTCCGTCGCTGGAAGGTCATGCAGGAGATGCCGATCACATCGGGTGGCTGCTCCCGCACGAGACGCTCGACGGTGCCGACGACGTCGTCGGGCACGAGCACGAGGTCGGCGATGGCGACCGTGTGATGCGCATCGATGTTGCCCGCGAGCGATGCCAGGGCACCGTTGGGCATGCACATGCCGATGGTGGGCGTGTGCTCGAACGCATCGGGCATCGAGAGGAGCAGCACGTGCATGAGCTCGACCTCGAACAGACGACGGGGTGACCGCAGGGAACGAGTGCCAGCATACACGCGGCGGCGGTATTCCCGGTGCTACTCGAGGTCGACCTCGAGCAGGGCCGGCTGCCGCACCTGCACGTCGACCGGGGACGGATCGGTGCGCGTCTTGCGGCTGGGAACCCCCAGTTCGTCGAAGCGCCGGACGGCTGGCAGCACGCGCGTCTCGAGCGTGCCCACCGCTTCGTTGTAGGCGCGCACGGTCTTGCCCAGCTGATGGCCGGTGGCCGCCAGCCGGGTGACCAGCGTGGCCAGTCGATCGTGCAGATCGCGCCCGAGATCGCTGATGCGCTGCGCGTTCTCGGCCAGCTTCTCCTGGCGCCAGCCGTACGCCACGGCGCGCAGGAGCGCAATCAGCGTCGAGGGCGTGGCGATGACGATCTGCTTCTCCAGGGCCTGTTCGATGAGCAGCGGGTCGGCCTCGGCGGCCGCGGCCAGGAACGTGTCGCCGGGGATGAACAGCACGACGAACTCGGCGCTGTCGCGCAGCTGCCCGGCATAGCCCCGCTCGGCGAGCTTGTGCACATGCGTGCGCAGCTGTTGCGCGTGGCGCTGCACGTGCGCGCGACGCTCGCTGTCGGAACTGGCCTCGAGCGCGTCGAGATAGGCCGTCAGCGCGACCTTGGCGTCGATGATGATGGTGCGTCCGGCCGGCAGGGTGACGACCACGTCGGGCCGCAGCCGGCCATCGTCGCCATCGTGCGTGCTCTGCTCGAGGAAGTCGCAGTGGGCACTCATGCCGGCCAGTTCGGCCACCCGGCGCAGCGCGACCTCACCCCAGCGCCCGCGCACGTGCGGCGTCCGCAGGGCGGTGACCAACCGGGCCGTCTCCTGCTGGAGGGTGCCGGTCGCCGCGACCACGTCACGCAGCTGCTGGCCCACCTGGCCGAAGCCGTGCTGGCTGGATTCGGCGAACGCCTGCGTCTGCCGCTGATATTCGGTGAGCTTCTCGGCCAGCGGCGTGACCATCGCGCCGATGGCGTCGGTGCGCGCCCGCAACTCGCCGGACGCCTGCTCCTGCATGGTCCGAAAGCGTTCTTCGGCGAGGGTGAGAAAGCGGGCGGCACTCGAGTCGAGCGCATCGGCCGCCAGGGCCTTGAAGGCGTCCTGCAACTGCTTCTGGGCCGCAGCGAACTCGCGCAGGTGCTCGCGGTTGCGCACCTCGACTTCTTCGGCACGCGTCTCGGCCACCGCCTTGCCGCGCTGGGCGATGGCGAGCTCGCGACGCAGTTCGTCGAGGTCCCCCTGCGCCTGCGCCAGGGCCTCGGTGGCCGCGCCCGCACGCGCGTCGGCGGCGGCCGCGTCGGCGTGCAGGGCACGGGCGTC
>NZ_JALHPM010000212.1:8447-10152 GCF_022842525.1 Luteitalea sp. | reverse complement strand
GGCGCCGCCGCCAGAGGGGCGGTGGGCGACGGCGGGGCGGTCGCCGCCGGCGCCCTGGGCGTCAGCACGCTGGTCTTGTCGGGGTCACCGTCCAGCATCGAGGCCAGAGCTGCGGCGTGCGGCGGCGCGGGCTCGGACATGGCGCCCGGCACCGGCGGCATGAGCGGCGCCAGGATGGCGGTGCGGTCGTCGCCTCCTGACGACACCAGACTCGGGTCCGGCTCGGCCGCGCGCTCTTCGAACCGGATGCGCGCGTCCCCCACGGTGACGACGTCGCCCGGCGCGAGGTCGGCGGCGCCGACCTTGCGCCCGTTGACCAGGATGCCGTTGCGGCTGCCGAGATCCGAGACCCGCGGCGTCGGCCCCGACGCATCGAACTCGGCGTGCCGGCGCGAGATCTTCGTGTCGGCGACGCTGATGTCGCACTCGGGGGCCCGCCCCACCGTGAGCCGGCCGATGAACAGCAGTTCGCGCTCGCCTTCGGGCGTCACGACGATGAGACGGCGGGTGCGCACGAATCGGGCCTCAGAAATCCGAGTAGATGAACTTCAGGGCGATGGGCGCGATGACCACCAGCAGCACCGCCGGGAAGATGAACAGCAGCATCGGGAAGATGATCTTCTGCGTCGCCTGCCCACCGGCCTTCTCGGCCCGCTGGAAGCGTTCGGTGCGCAGGAACGCCGCCTGCGACTTCAACACGTCGCCAATCGACGCGCCGAGCAGGTCGGCCTGCACCAGCACCGACACGAACGACGACAGCTGCGGGATCTCGAGGCGCGCCGCCATCGCCCGCAGCGCCTCCGACCGCGTCGTGCCCAGCCGGATGTCGTTGAGCACGGCCGTCAGTTCGTCCCGCAACGGTCCGCTGAGCCCGCGCTTGACCAGCCGCTCCAGCGCGATCAGGAACTCGAGGCCCGCCTCCACCGACAGCGACAGCACGTCCACCGCTCCCGGCAACGACCGGATGATCTGGCGCTCCCGGGCCTTGCGACTGCTGCTCAGCATCTGGTCCGGTGCGAAGAACGCGCCGATGGCCGCCAGCACGAAGATGGCGGGGTTGCGCAGCGGCGCGAACAGCAGCGCGCCCATCAGCGGCAGCACGATCGCCGACAGCACCTTCAGCGCCAGCAGGTGATTCAGCGTGAACGGGTCCCCCCAGCCGGATCGGGCAATGGCCACGGCCGCCCGTTCCCGGTAGGACGGCCAGCGAATCGCCTTGGCAGGCCCTGCCAGCGCCGAAATCAGCGGGAAGAACACCTTGACGACGGCCGGGGCCCCCTCCGGTACCTCGCCCGACGGCGCCACCGCATCGCGCTGACGCGCGGCGCCGCCCGACGGGCCGCTCACCAGCAGCACGACCGACAGGAACGCACACACCAGGCCCAGCCCGAGCATCACCGTCAGCATCCGCGCGCTCCCTCTCGCCGGCGCGGCGCGCCGGCCCTCCTGCTACTGGGCACCCACATCCTCGCAGTCGTCGGTGCGGACGCAATCGGTCACGTCCTCGACCGTCTGGCGCCACGGCTCGAACATCCACAGCAGAATCAGCAACCCGATGGCGGTCATGATCCCCGCGATCATCAGGTACTCGGTCGTCGTCTGCCCCTGACGATGACGGCCGGTTCGGAGAACCGGCCCTACCCAGCGACGGTGACGGCCGGTTCCGCCGTCGCCTCGGCTTTGGCGGACGGGTCGGAGAACCGGC
>NZ_JALHPM010000212.1:0-8437 GCF_022842525.1 Luteitalea sp. | reverse complement strand
GCCCGGTGCCCGGTGCCCGATTGCCGGTTCCCGGTTCCCGGTTCCCGTTCTTCGACCTCATACGTCGATCTTCACGAGCTTGAGCATGGCCCAGAGCCCCATCAGGTCCAGGGCGGTGATGATCGCGAGAATCACCCAGCCGAGGATCGTGTTGAACAGCGGCGCCGTGTACGTCGGGTCGATGAACGAGAACAGCAGCAGCATGCCTGGGGGCATCAGGCACATGATGAACCCCTGCGTCATGCCCTGCGCCGTCATCGACTTGATCTTGCCCGACACCTTCTTCCGCTCGACGATGGTGTTGGCCACCACGTCGAACGTCTCGCTCAGGTTGCCACCCGTCTCGCGCAGCGTGAGGATCGAATCGACCACGATGCGTACGTCCTCCAGTGGCACCCGCTCCGCGAAGCGCCGCAGCGCATCATCCATCAGCCGCCCGAGGTGGATCTCCTTGACCACGCGGGCGAGTTCGTCGGCGATCGGCGGCTTGGTCTCGCGCACCGCCAGTTCGAGCGCCTGCTGCAGGCTCAGGCCGGCCTTGAGACCGTTGGACATCAGGCGCAGGGCGTCCACCAGCTGGTCGTCGATGCGATCGAGCCGCTGGTGGCGGCGCCACAGCACGAAGACGCGCGGGATGAAGTAGCCCATCCCGGCCAGGAACAGCGCGAAGAACACCCGGCTGGCCAGCGCGCTGCCCAGCAGGAAGCCGATCAGGGCGCCCCCCACCGTCATGCCGGTGATGAAGTTCTGGGCGCGTTCGATGGTGATCGCCTCGAACATCGCGTCGAACTCGTCGACGATCCAGGAGCCGTACGTGCGCGTCCGCTTGCGCCACCAGGCGCCGACCGATTCGCCGCCACCGGCCACGAACAGCACCGCGGCCACGAACAGCACGCCCAGCCCCACCACCTTCAGCAACAGCATCGTCGGCGTCATAGCGTCTGGTGGAGGAAGATCTCCTCCGGCACCTGGATGCCGAAGTTCGGCAGGTTCTTGACGAAGGCCGGCACGTGACCGGTGGGCCTGAACTGGCCCAGGACCTTGCCGTCAGGCGACAGGCCGGTCTGTTCGAAGCGGAAGACGTCGCGGGTGATGAACTGTGCGCCGTCCTGCCCGCAGATCTCGGTCACGTAGGTGATGCGACGACTGCCGTCCTGCAGGCGGGACTGCTGCACCACGAGCTGCACCGCCGACGAGATCTGATCGCGGATGGCCCGCGCCGGCAGGTCGAGTCCCGCCATCAACGACAGCGTCTCGAGTCGGCTGAGCGCATCCACCGGCGTGTTGGCGTGCAACGTCGTCAGCGATCCGTCGTGGCCGGTGTTCATCGCCTGCAGCATGTCCAGCGCCTCGCCGCCGCGACACTCGCCGACGACGATGCGGTCGGGGCGCATGCGGAGGGAGTTGCGCACGAGGTCGCGGATGGTGATGGCGCCCTCCCCCTCGATGTTGGGCGGCCGCGACTCGAGCGACACG
This sequence comes from Luteitalea sp., assembly GCF_022842525.1. Lineage (NCBI taxonomy): Bacteria > Pseudomonadati > Acidobacteriota > Vicinamibacteria > Vicinamibacterales > Vicinamibacteraceae > Luteitalea > Luteitalea sp. Next base: position 6,961 of record NZ_JALHPM010000212.1, on the reverse strand, counting down.
ACGTGGTCCTGCGGCAGCTGCAGTTCGGCCGCATCCTCGATGGTCACGATGCGCTCGTCGTCCGGAATGAACGACGACAGCACGTTGAGCAGCGTGGTCTTGCCCGAGCCCGTGCCGCCGGAGATGACGATGTTCTGCCGCGCGTGAACCGCCGCGCCGAGGAACGTCGCGATCTGTTCCGTCATCGAGCCGAAGCCGATCAGGTCGGGGACGCCGAGCAGCTTCTTCGAGAACTTGCGGATGGTGATCGCCGGGCCCTTGAGCGCCAGCGGCGGGATGATGGCGTTGACGCGGCTGCCGTCGCGCAGCCGGGCATCCACCATCGGCACCTTCTCGTCGATGCGACGGCCGAGCGGCGCCACGATGCGCTCGATGATGCCGCGCAGCTGATCGTTGCTGAGAAAGCTGACGGTGCTCAGCGTGAGGTGGCCCTTGCGCTCGACGTACACCTGGTCGATGCGGTTGACCATGATCTCGGTGACGGTCGGGTCCTCGAGCAGGTCCTCGAGCGGGCCGAGCCCGAGTGCCTCGTCCATCAGCTCCTTGACGAGCTGTCGCCGATCCTGACGCGTGACCTCGGTGGCCTCCTCCTGCACCAGCGCCACCAGCTTGCCCTCGACGCGGACGTGCATCTCCTGGCGCTTGACCGGATCGTGGAGGTAGCCGAGGTCGCCCTTGCGCAGGTCGATTTCCTCGATGAGGCGGCGAAGGATGCGCAGCTTCAGGTCGCGCCGGACGTCGGACGGCACCTCGGCGCCGCCCTCCTTCGCCCCTTCGGTGCGATGCCGGAAGGCGCGCTGGATGAACGTGCGCGAGAGGTCCGCGAAGCCCGCCGCCAGGTCGTCGTCGGGCCGCAGTTCCATCAGCGTGCGCCCCTTCGACTCCACCCACCTGACCGTCTCGTGCTGCTCGGGCAGATAGCTCAGCACCTGCAACCCGAGGCTCGACGCCCCGGTGCCGGTGTGCGTCTCCGTCGTCCGGTTGACGCAGATGCCGACGGCGGTCGGCGGCACCTGCGCCGCGCGCAGCAGGCCGAGCAGGTGCCCGGCGCGCGCGAGGCCCTGTGGCGACGGGTCGACGACCACACACATCTGGTCGGTGCGATCGAGCAGGAAGGCGCCGACATCGCCGGTCAGCAGCGACAGGTCCATGACCAGGTAGTCGAAGGCCTGGTCCATGACGTGGAAGACCTGCTCGAGCACCTTCCGGTTGAGCGCGTTGGCCTGGACGACGTCGTTGACCAGCGACAGGCAGGGCACGCCCGACGGCGACGACGTCAGGTACGACGTCAGGAACTCCGGCGTCAGCCGCTCGAGCAGCGGCAGCAGGTCGCTGATGCTCTTGGTGCGCGGCAGGCCCATCTTCTGGCAGCCGTCGCCGGGGCAGGGGGCCGAGGCGTCGAGGTAGATCACGCCGCCGCGGACCTGCTGCAGGATGCCGACCGCGAGGTTGGTCGCGACGAAGGTCTTGCCGGCGCCCCCCGAGCCCGACGTGACGCCGATGACCTTGAGACGAGCCATCGCGTCAGGGCTGCGCCGCGATCGTGAGCGCGGGCCGGAAGACGACGAGGATCTGGGTCTTCTTCGCCTTGTAGTTGTTGGATCCGAACAGGCTGCCGAACACCGGCACGAACTGCAGGCCGGTGCCGCTGGCGCCCGGCACGCTGCTGGCCGCGGACGCGCCCCGGGTCGCCTTGCCCATGGCACTCATGCCGCCGGCAATCGCCGGCGCCGCCAGCAGGTCGTTGCCCGACACGGCGAACGGCACGCCCTCGGCCGTCGAGAACGAGTAGCGCGACCGGCGCCACACCTCGGGGTCATAGAGGTTGTACTCGAGCGGCACGTTGGTCTCGACCTCGACGGCGGTGATCAGGCCGCGACTGCCCGGGCGCGGCCGCACGGTGAGCCGGATGCCGGTGTCCTTCAGCGCCTTGTCGCCCTTGTTCTTGGGGTCGACCGCAGGGCCACCGATGAAGACCTCGCCTTCACCGCCGATGGCGGCGGTGACCCGCCCCTTGTAGAGACTGCGGCCCGACGGCTCGACGCCGCGTCCGTACTCGCCGGTCTTGAACTGCGAACTCGCCTCGAAGAGCTCGAGTTCGTATTCGACGGCATTGGGCGCGGGCGCCTCCACCGTCGCGACGGCGGTGCCCGGGCCGCCACCCGGGATCGTGGTGGTCGTCGTCGGCCCAGTCGAGGGCCCGGTCGACGGGCCGGTCGTGTATCCCGGGGGACGCGCCGCGGCGGCGACACGCACCGCCGACTGCACTTTGGCTACCCGCGCGAGCTGCGTCACGGCGGTGAGTTCATCGGTGCTGGCGACCGTGCCGGTCAGCAGCATCTCGCCCCCGAGCTTCGAGATGGCGACGTTGGGATACGAGGCCAGCAGCGTCTTCAGATCGGCCTCGACGGTCTGCGCCTCACGCGTGGTCACCACCAGCGTGATCTCGTGGCGCAGGACCTTCTTCTGGTCCCACACGTTCAGCGTCGTCCGGCCGGGCTTCTTGCCGCGCAGCATCAGCTGCTTGCGGCCGGACACCGGCTCGTACCCGGCCGTGGTCGGCGAGCCGAGGACAATGTCACCCATCGCGTAGCCAGGGCTCCACGTCGTGACCTCGTTGACGTAGATGGTCAGTTCCTCGGCGGTCGGCTGGGCCTCGGCGGAGGCCCCTGCGGCCAGCACGCCCAGGGCGAGCAGGCCCCCGGCGATCAGGCGGCGCGTGAGAGGGAAGAACATGACGCCTCCTCGAGTTCTAGAACAGGCCGCGGCCGACGTCGCGGAAGCTCTGCACCGCCCGCGCCTTCGGCTTGACCGGAATCTGCACGTTCAACAGGCCCATCGGGTCGAGGAACGGCAACTGCACGGCGGTGTCGTCGAGCGACGAGCGCAGCGACAGCGTCAGGTCGCCGACGTTCTGGGCCAGGATCAGCTCCTGCACCATCTTCGGCTCGACCAGCAGCGTCACGGTACGCAGCGTGCGCTCGCGCGACGGCGGCTGCGCGGCGCCGGCCGACCCGGCCGTCTCCGACTGCACCCGCTCGCGCCGCAACTCCTTGTTGACCGCGACGACGAAGACGTTCTGCATCATCGTGCGGACCTCGGTCTTCTCGTCGGCGTACGCCATGCGGCCGTTCTGGTAGCCCACCGGCCGGCCGAACTCGAAGGTGCCCACGATATCGACGAAGTTGCCCGGTCGGATGAGCCCGCCGACGCCCGTGTCGTCGGTGACCGTGATGGCCACGGCCCGGCGGCCGCGCGGGACCTCGAACGAGAGCGCCTCGGCACCGGCGTCGGCCAGCATGCTGCCGCTCACCTGGGTGCCCGCGGCGATCGGGACGACGGCGACGCGGCCGGCGACCTCCTCGATGGTCGGGAAGGTCTGCGGCTGCCGGTACTTGCGCGGCACCGAGACGCGCTGGATGGCGCCCTGATCGATCGCCGTCCCGGCCGGAATGGCGGCCCGGGTGACGATCACGTTCTGCATGTCGACTTCCTCGTAGAGCTGGCGTTCGAGCCCACGCACGTAGACGTAGACGAGGAACACGGCCAGGACACCGAGGACGAGGGAGAGGAGGAGTTTGGCGCGACCGGACATAGGTGTGTCGATTCAGAGAACAGGTTGGAGGTGGTCAACCGAACGGGCGGCAGACCGGCCTCAGTCGTCCCAGGGGCAGTTGCCGAAGATGCACGAGGTCGCGCAGCCCAGGAAATCGTCCATGCAGTCCTCGATCTTGTTGAGCGTCTGCACCGCGCCCTGGACGTCCTGGAGGGTCTCCTTGAGTCCCGTGATGTCGAGCACGGCCGACTCGCCGTTGTAGAAGAGCCAGCCGAAGTAGTCGCCCGACCCGACCTCCTCGATCCCCGCGAACGCCAACTCCCACGGGTCGCCGGCGTCGAGGCCCCCGCCCGCCTTGGTGCGCTTGCACGGCGGGCTGGACGGCGTGCAGTTGCCGTCCGGATCGCCGTGCTGCTCGACCCAGTGGCTGTAGATGCGCAGGTCCTCGGGCAGGTCGTCCTGGAGCAGGCCGACCCGGGGCAGCTCCCGCGCCGACGCGATGCCGTTGTCGGCGTCCCAGATCACCTTGACGGTCTCGCGGTCGTACTTGGTGCTCTTGTTGTTGTATTCCCAGAAGCCGCTCAGCATCTCCCCGTGCACCTCCTGCAGGGTGCGCGAGACGCTGCGGTTGGTCAGGTAGAACTGGAAGGCGATCGACAGGAACACCACGCCCAGGAAGGCGATGAGCATGGTCTCGATCGCCGCCTGACCCGACTCGGAGGTGCGGGGCCGCTCAGTACGCGACACGGCGCCACTTCTCGAAGATCTCGTCATAGTTGCCGCCGTTGAGGGCGGCCATCGGCGCCAGGTACATCGCGGCGGTGGTCAGCGGCTCCATCTTGACGCGGTAGTCGTCGCTGCCGTCCTCGATGGTGCCGCCGGCCGGTTTGGCGTGGGCCGCCGCCGTCATCGCCGGGATGGCGTCGTCGCCGAACACGTCGAACGGGTTGAAGATCGGCTTGGCCTCGGGCGCCCGCACGACCCACACGAACGAGATCGTCTCGCCGCTCTTCTCGTACCACTTCACGTAGCTGTACGAGGCCGGACAGTAGCCGAAGGGGAAGCACGGCACGACGTAGTAGACCGTGTTGCGGATCGGCTCCTCGTCGACGAGGCACGGCAGGAGGAAGAACGTGTCGTCGAGGAACGGCTGGTCGGTGCAGACCGTCGGCCGCGACTTGGTGAACGGCACTTCGTCGCTGACCGAGTCCTCGCCGTTCGAGATCAGCCCGGGACGGAAACCCTCCCACCACTGCAGCTGCTCGCCGGGGAAGAGGTCCTGCGAGTTGTACCAGGTGACGCGCGACGCTTCGTCGTAGGGGATCTTGGCGTAGCCGAGCTGAATGCCGAGGTCGACGAAGTTGATGATGGTGGTGCCGACCTCGAAGATGGTCTGCATCACGCTGTCGAGGCCGATGAAGCCGGCCGCCGGCACGCCGATGCTCGCCACCGGTTCGAGGTCGTGCCGCCAGTCGTTCACCTCGGCCAGGCCGTTGAGGCCGATGGCCATGTTGGTGGCGCCGGTCCAGGCGCCGGCGTCGGCGAGGATCTGCAGCGCGATGCGGCGGTTGATCGCCTGACCGACGTTGACCATCGTGCCGACCATCACGGTCATCAGCACGAGGAAGCAGAGGAAGAACGGTGTGGACTGGCCGCGTTCGCTAGTCATTGTCTCCACCGCTCGGGGCGTCGTCCTGGGTGTGGGACGGCGCGAAGGCGACGATCTCGATGCCGTCGGGATCGATCCACTCGTAGATGGGCGCGCCGAACGGCACGCGCGTCCGCACCTCGTAGCCGAAGGTGATGCCCTTGAACGTGTAGCTCACCTCGACGGGCTGTTCGCCGCCCTCGTCGGCCCACCAGTTCAGGTTGTCCATGACGGCCTCGGCCGCCAGTTGCGGACTGTTGCCGACGACAGCCGCCCGCGACGCCGCAAAGGCGGCGTACGTCACCATGTACCGCGTGACGGCGAACATCACGAGATGCATGAGGCCGAAGATCAGGAGGAGCAGGAAGCCCATCATGATCATCGACTCGAGCGTGGCCTGGCCGCGCCGCGCCGAAGCGCGGGCGGCCGGCCGGCCTGGAGTGCGCACGGACGTCCTGACGGAATCCGCGGCTACTGATCGACGGTGGACTTCTTGTCCTTCGAGGCGCCGACCGCGTCGCTTGCCTTGTTGGACCAGTTCTCCGCCGCCGGCTTGACCTTGTCCCAGAAGAACAGGATGAAGGCGATCAGGATGACGGCCGCCATGATGCCGACGATCATCAGGTACTCGGTCGGCGTCTGGCCGTCCTCGCGGCGCAGGCGCCGGGCACTGATGTTGCGTCGGATGGTCCGGATGATGCCGCTGTCGTTCATGACGTCCATTTGCGATCTCCTTGGGCCCGAGGGCCGCTACTGACACTCAACGCCCGGCTCGGGCTCGACGAACTCCGGACACGGGGCCGGAGGGGCTTCTTCGTCACGCGGCGGGCTCGAGAGGTGCAGCACCATGTGCTCCACCACCTTGACCCCGACCGTCTTCATCGTCGGCACGATGATCGACGTGAGCACGATCAACATCGCCGTCATCAACCCGGCGATCATCAGGTACTCGTTCGCGGTCTGGCCCCGCTCGCTCCGCACGCGCGTCACAGACCCACCGTCCGCACGCTGCGCGCGATCATCCGCACGGCACTCACCAGCACCGGCTGCAGCAGGCCCGTGAGCACGATGGCGACGGCCGTGAGGATACCGGCCACCATCAGCCACTCGACGGCCACCTGGCCAGAGACACCGGCCCTGCGCAGTGCGCGGTCCTCAGTCACATCACCTTCCGGATGAGCTCGATGCCCCGCATCATATGCCGTTGCCGGGCCGTTGCGCCCGTTCACCTGCATCAACCCGCCAGCGATCACGCTCACTCGCGGACCGCCGCGATGACCCATCCGCGCCCCTGCCGCACGAGATCGAACACGAACGTCCGTCGGATCGTGAGTCCCTGCCCCGGTGCATACGCGCCAGTGGTGCCGGGCTGTGTCAGTTGACACGCCGCCACCGCGTGCGAGGCGTCGCGTGACGTGATCTCGCATCCAGTCAACGTCAGCGGAGCCGAGAACGAACTGGTGACGCGTTTCAGATGGTTGTCATCCACCCCCGGCCACACCCGGCGGATGCCCGACGCATGCGCCGTGTTCCTGGCCGCCACGTAGCCGCGCACCAGACCGAGGCCCTCGTCCTCCGGGGTCTCCACGGGCGGCGGATCGGGCTCGCGCCGTTCGATGGGCCGCGGGGCCGGCTCGGACACGACGGGCGGCTCGACGTCCCTGGGCACATCGCGTTCGGGTGTGACGGCCACGCGCGCTGGCGGGACCTCGGCCGGACGGGCCCGGGGCGACTCGCGTACCGGCGCGGGCACGCGC
>NZ_JALHPM010000211.1:0-10158 GCF_022842525.1 Luteitalea sp. | reverse complement strand
CGGTGGATGGGTCACGAACAGGCGTCGGTGGGCGGCGCTGTGGCGCTCGGCGGCCAGCAGCGCCGCCAACGTCCAGGTGTCCTGGTCGGTCGCCCCCCCGGAGGCGTGCATGCGTTCGAGCAGCGCGCGCGCCCGGCCCTCGGCGCGCCCCTGGCGCGCCAGATCGGCGGCGCGACGCAGTGTGGCGGCCGTCGCGGTCCGGCCAAGCCGTGGCCCCAGCAGATCCAGTCCGCGCAGGGGCTGGCCGGCATCGGCCCAGGCCTCCACTGCCAGCGCCCGCATGCCGTCGTCGGCCGGATGCGCCGCAACGTAACGGTCGAACTCGGGGGCCAGCGCGGCACGCGAGGTCTGCGCCGCCGACACGCGCAGGAAGGAGGCCTGCCAGGCGGCACGGGCCTCGCGGTCGACCGCGGGAACCCCGCTCCACGCACGACCGGCCACGGCCGTCTGGCCGGCGCGCTCGGCCCGCACGGCCACCGAGGCACGCGTCTGGGTCCAGGCCGGGTCATTCGGCACGGCGGCCGCGGCGGCATCCGCCACCGCCAGCACGGCGCCGATCGCGTCCTCGTCGTCGCCAAGCAGGTCGATCCAGCGGACGAAGACCTCCCGCGAGGCCGCCTTCCGGTCGGCCAGGGATCGCGCCAGCCGGAGCGCCGTGTCGCGGTCGACGTGCACGGCGATCCAGAAGTGCTCTTCCTGTTGCCCGACGTCGAGCGGACGCAGTCGCGCGCTCTCGCTGAAGTGCTCGTGGGCCTCGCGCCACTGTCGCCGGGTCGCGGCGACGCGGCCGAGCCCGATCAGCGCCTCGGCTCGCTGCACGGCCGACGCCGAGGCCGGCGCAGGCTGGGCATCGATCGGGGGCGGGCACACGAGACCGGCGAGCAGTCCCGCGACGAGGAGGTGACGCGCGCGGGTCATGGCGCCTCCGCCACGCGGGCGAACACGCGGGCCGCCTCGTCGAGACGGCCCTGGCGCCTGAGCCCGTCGGCGTAGCGGAGCATCACGGAGACGTCGCCGGGGTTGTCCCGGACCAACCGGGCCAGCGCCGCCACATGCAGGTCGATCAGGCCCTGGCGATCGGTGGCCGCCACCAGCGCTTCGGCGTGATGGCGCGACAGATACGGTCGTGCCAGCGCGGCCTCGGCCTGCTGGCGCGTGTCGGCCACCGGCGCCTGCGCCGCGGCCGGCGCGTCGATCGAGAACAGGTCGCGATGCAGGTAGCGGAACGCCGCGAACTCGAGGACGGTGGCGGCCAGCACCAGGAGCAGCAGGCGGCGCATCACGACGCCACCGCCATCCGCGCATCGTCGTCCACGCCGGCGGTCACGCTCACGCCCTCGACGAACCGCAGGCCGAGATCCCAGGCATTGCCCTGGCGGCCGGTCGACTGGATGGCACGCACGCGGATCACCTGCGCGCGACGCTCACGCGAGCCGGAGGCGAACTGCAGGGCCACCGAGACCATCGTCCCCTTGGGCAGCGAGACAGGCGAGACGAGTGACACGCCGCTCGCACTCAGGTCGCGCGTCGTCACCCACCAGGGCGCGCCGCTGACACGCAGGCGGGCAGGCAGACGCAGCGGACGACGCGACGCGCGTGGCGCCAGGCGACGATGCGCCGCACGCCAGGTGTCACGGACGAGGCGCACGAGCAGCGGGGGCTGGCGCAACCCGTGCAGCAGTTCGGGGACGACGGTGTCGAAGATGGCGTCGCTGATCGCGTCGCAGGTGGCTGGAGAGGGATCGACGAACCGCACCCCGTGCGCGTACCAGCCATCGACGGTACGGCGATGGGTCGCGACGACGTCGATGGCGACACGGACGGGCCCCGCCGGCAACTGGAGGTCGAGATGCCGCGGCCCATCGGACGCGATCGGCTCGGGCCAGAGCAGGCGGCATCCCCCCTCGCTGAGGTCGGAGGTCGCGCCGACGCGCGTCACGCCGCCCCATTCCGCCGTGGCCGGGACGCAGGCGCGGAACCGCGACGTGTCGCGCTTCTGCGCCGGACGCAGGGCCAGACGCACCACGGCGACGACGAGCGCCATGTTGTAGGTGGTCCAGAAGATGGCAATGCCGGCGCCGAACCTGTCCTCGGTGACGCCGAAGCCGAGGCCCATCAGGCTCCAGTTGATCGCGAGCATCGACGCCAGGAGCATCACGAAGTGCGGCAGCACCGCCGTCGTGGACGTCCCGCCGCCCTTCTTGCTGGTCACGACGAACACGCCGACCTTGCGGCCCTGCAGCAGGAACCGCCACGTGGCCTGCAGCAGCGTGAACGTGTTCAGCATGTTGAAGAACTCGTCCATCACCAGCCGGCCGCGGCCGCGACTCGTCAGCTTGTAGGCCAGTGTCATCGCCGCCAGGTTGGCCAGGTAGATGGTCAGCAGCTGCGAGTCGAAGGGCGCGATGGGGAACGTGCCCGACACCAGCATCCAGGGCGGTGCCGCGTAGTACACCAGCTTGGGCACGCCGACGGTCCAGTGGAACATCGAGGCGAAGTACGCGATGCGCTGCGGGATGGTCAGGCCGCGACACGTCAGCGGGTTGATGTCGAAGATGATCTTGAGATTGCCTTCGGCCCAGCGCAGCCGCTGCTTGAGGAACGACGCGACGTCGGTCGGCGCCAGCCCCGTGACGAGGATCTCGTTGACGTAGACCGACTTCCAGCCTTCGCTGTGCAGCACGATGGCCGTGTGCATGTCCTCGGTGATGCTGCCGGTGATGATCCCGCCGTGTGCCTCGAGGGCCGTGCGGCGCAGGACGGCGCCGGTGCCGCAGAAGAACGCGGCATTCCAGTAGTCCTTGCCGGGCATGACCAGGTCGAAGAAGACGTCCTGCTCGCCGTACATGCGGCGCTCGTCCCAGTTGACCTGGTGCTGCACCGAGTCGAGGTTGTGGTACTGCTGCGGCACCTGCACCAGGGCCACCTTCGGGTCCTCGAAGTACCCGATCGTCCGCTCCAGGAACTGCGGCTGGGGCACGTGGTCGGCGTCGAGCGTGAGGATCAGGTCCCCGCTCGTCTGCGCGTAGGCGTTGTTCCAGTTGCCGGCCTTGGCGTGGCGGTTGTCGTTGCGGGTGATGTACCCGCAGCCCAGTTCCCGGGCCAGGGCCTCCACCGCCGGCCGCCGGCCATCGTCACAGAGGTAGGTCCGGTGCGGATAGCGCATCGCCATGGCGGCGCGGGCCGTCTGGCGCAGCAGGGGGACGTCCTCGTTGTACGTGGTGATGAACACGTCCACCGTGAAGCGGCCGCTCGGGGCCGGACACTCGCGGCGGCAGAGCGCCCAGGTCTGGAAGAAATAGAAGAACAGCGACAGGAACCCGTGCACCTCCGCCAGGTACACCACCATCGCGAAGACGGGGGCCTCGGGGTTCAGGGTGAAGCGGGCCCGGTAGACCAGGTAGCCCAGAAAGATGGCCAGCGCCACCACGGCGAGCGCCTGCCGCGCGAGGCGGACGGGCGTACGGTCGAGATAGCGAAGCTGCTGGTCGGCGTCCATGGCGCTGCCAGAACCAATCGGTAATTGCGGGCCAGTCTCCAACCGGTGCTATCCTCGCCAGCGACAACCCGATGTTGTCGAAGGGAAGCTGGGTGCGAATCCCACACGGTCCCGCCACTGTGACGCGGTGAGCCGGTTTCGCTCGAGGGCAGGCCCCATGGCCTGGCCCCGCCACTGCAGCCATCGCGCTGTGGGAAGGCGAAGAAACCGCTCGTTCTGTCCCGCCGAGTCAGGAAACCTTCCATCGGGCAAGTCCTCTGCCTGTCGGCGCAATCTCGCGCCGCAGCGTCGGCGCGTGGAAACGCCGAGGAGGTCGAATGCTTCGCACGCACACCCTGCCCGCGGCCGGGGTGCTGCTGGTCCTGTTGTCGACGCCGGCCCTCGCGGCCCGTCTCGGCGGCTCGGTCTCCAGCAGTCCCGGTCATCCGATCGTCAACGCCAAGGTCGTCCTCGAAGGGCCCACGGGACCGGTTGCGACCACCAGGACGACCCCGTCTGGCACCTTCGTCCTCGAGGCGCCCGAGGGGGACTACACCCTCCGGGTCGTCGCCGATGGCTTCGATGCCCCTCCCCGCCAGGTCACCCTGCGCGATGCCGCCGACGCCTCGGCCGACGTGACCATGGGGGTCGCCGCCCTGGCCGAGCAGGTCGTCGTGTCGGCCGGCTTCGTGCCCCTGACCCGGTCGGCCAGTGGCGCCACGCTCACCGTGCTGGATGAGGCCGAACTCCGGACCCGCCAGCTCGAGAGCGTCCAGGACGCCCTGCGGTCCGTGCCCGGCTTCACCGTCGCGCGCAGCGGTGGCCGAGGCGCCGTGACGTCGGTCTTCCCGCGGGGAGGCGAGAGCGACTTCACGCTGGTGATGGTGGACGGCATCCGCCTGAACGACATGGGCGGCAGCTACGACGCCGCGCACCTGCCGCTGTTCGACCTCGACCGCGTCGAAGTGGTCCGCGGCCCGCAGAGTGCGGTGTACGGATCCGACGCCGTGGGGGGCGTCGTGCAGCTCGTGACGCGACGGGGCGGCCCCCTGCGCGCCGCTGGGGTCTTCGAGGCCGGCAGTTTCGGCACCTGGCGCGCCAACGGATCGGCCAACGGCAGCGCGGGACGCCTGCGCTGGGGTGGCGGGGCCGAGCAGCTGACGTCCGACGGGTTCACCGGCACGGCGCCGGGCACCGGCGAGACGGTCAGCAACGACGACTACCGTCGCACCGATGCCATGGCCAGCCTCGGCTACGAGGGGGATCGCTGGCAGCTGACCGGCCTGCTGCGCGCCGGACGCAACGAGCGCGGCGTCCCCGGGCCGTTCGGCAGCGACCCGAACGACACCTACTCGGGCGTCGACACCGTCTCCCGCAACGACAACGAGACCGTCGCCGCTGGCGCGTCGCTCACCTGGCGACTGGCGCAGGCCGTGCAGGCGCGCGGGGCCGTGGCGTACGCCAGGCGCGACAGCACCTATCTCAGTGCCTTCACGCCCGACACGCCGACGGCGTCGGGCAACCGCATGGTCTCGGCGCGCGGCCAGGTCGATGCCGCGTGGCTGGGCGTCTCCTGGACGGCTGGCAGCGAATGGGCCGTCGAGCGCGCCGCGTCGGCCTTCATCACCGGCCTGCAGAACCAGGAGATCCCCGTCGATCGGTCGCAGCTCGGCGTCTTCGGCGAGGGACGCATCGAGGTCGGCCAGCTGTCGATCCAGGGCGGCGCCCGCTTCGAGCGGGTCGTCAGGAGCGCCCTCGAGGGCAACCGCTCCGTGTTCAGCCCGCGGCCGTCGTTTGCCGAGGACACGATCTCGGTGGTCAATCCGCGCGTGGCCGTCAGCTGGCGCGCGCTGGGTGGCGAGGCCTGGTGGGCCCGCCTCCACGGCGGCTACGGCGCCGGGATGCGTGCCCCCGGCGCCTTCGAGATCGCGTTCACCAACAACCCCGGGCTGAAGCCGGAGACGTCGCGCAGCCTCGAGGCGGGGCTCGAGACCGGCTGGCTCGGCGGTCGCCTGGTCGCCGACGCGCTCTACTTCCGCAATGCCTACGACGACCTGATCGTCACCGTCGGGCGCGTGGCGGGCACGACGGCGTTCCGCAGCGACAACATCTCGAACGCGCGCAGCGAAGGGGTCGAGGCGTCGCTGTCGTTCCGTCCGGTCGCTCCGCTGACGATCCGCGGCGGCCTCGTCGGCCAGCGGACGGAGATTCTGGCCAACGACGGCTTCGCCGACGCGCCCGCCCCGTTCCTGGTCGGCGACGCGCTGCTGCGGCGGCCCGAGCTTGCCGGCTTCGCCGACGTGCTCCTGCACGTCGGACGCGTCAGCGCCTTCCTCCGCATCGACAACCGCGGCGACGTGCGCGACATCGACCCGAGCTTCGGCGCCAACGCCGGTATCTTCACCAACCCGGGCTTCACCACCGCGGACGCCGGCGTCTCGCTGCGTCTGCTCGACCAGGTCGAGATCTTCGGCCGTGCCCTCAACCTCCTCGACACGGACTACGAGGAGATCTTCGGCTTCCCATCACTCGGACGCAGCGTGATGGTCGGAGTGCGACTTGCTTCGAGCCGCTGACCTGACCTGCCGGTTCGGCCGGGCCACCGTGCTGCACGGCGTGTCACTCGACGTGGCCCGCGGTGGCATCACCGGCGTGCTCGGCCCGAACGGCTCGGGCAAGACGACGCTGTTGCGGATGCTCTCGGGGGCGCTGCGGCCGACGAGCGGTGAGGTGCGGCTCGACGGCGCGCCGATCGAGAGCATCCCCAAGCGCGGGCTCGCCCGCCGCCTCGCGGTCGTGCCCCAGGAGATCCACCCGGTGTTCGACTACACCGTGCTGGACCTCGCGCTGATGGGGCGCTACGCCCATCTCGGACCGTTCGGGTTCGAGACCGCGCTCGACCTGCTGGCGGTGCGTCGGGCACTGGCGGCCACCGGCACGGCGGACCTCGAGTGCCGTCACTTCGACACGTTGAGCGGTGGCGAGAAGCAGCGGGTCGTCATCGCCAGCGCGCTGGCGCAGTTCGAGGAAGACACGCGCGACGAAGGGCGCCTGCTGGTGCTCGACGAGCCGACCGCGGCGCTCGACCTCCACTACCAGATCGAAGTCGCGCAACTCCTGCGGCGTCTGGCCGACGATCGCGGCCTGACCCTCCTGGTGACGACGCACGATCTGCAGTTCGCCTGGCAGGTCTGCGACCGCGTCGTGCTGCTGCAGGACGGCCGGGTGCTCGCCGACGGTCCCACCGAGGAGACGCTCACGCCGGCGCACCTGCATGCGCTCTATGGCGTGCGCGTCGACCGCATGACGCACCCGGACGGCTCGGTGTCGCTGGTGCCCGCCTCGCTCGTCGGCGACCGCGGGCGACGCGCACCGACCCCGGTCCTCGCCATGCACGGAGCGCGTCGGTGAGGGCGCCGGCGGAGTCGGGTGTGGTCCGGACCGCCGCGTGGGATCCGCACGACCCGCGCGCCGCCGCACAGGCCGCCGCCGGCCGCCGCCGCCAGGCCTGGCGCATCTACGGGCTGTTCGGCACCCTGTTGCTGGCGGCCATCGTGGGCGCCCCCCTCGTGGGCTCGACCCCGCTCGATCTGCGGGCCGTGCTCGACCGCACGCGCCCGTTCGCCGACAACCTCGACGCGCAGATCTTCTTCATCGCCCGCCTGCCTCGCGTGCTGGCTGCAGGCCTCGTGGGCGCCACGCTCGCCGTCGCCGGCGTCGTGATGCAGGCGTTGTTGCGCAACCCCCTGGCCACGCCCTTCACCCTGGGCGTCTCCTCGGGGTCCGCGCTCGGTGCCATGCTCGCCCTGACCTTCCTGCCCACCTGGACCGGTGGCGCCCTGACGTCGGTGCCCCTCGCCAGCCTGGCGGGCGCCCTCGGTGCCGTCGCCATCGTCTACGCGCTCGCGCAGGTGCGGCATCGCGGCTTCTCGACCGACGTGCTGCTGCTGGCCGGCGTCACGCTCAACGCCTTCTTCTCCGCGCTGATCCTCCTGGTGCAGTACCTCTCCGACTTCACGGAGACGATGCGGACGATGCGCTGGCTGATGGGGGATCTCGACGTCGCCGGCTATCGGCCCCTCGTCATCGCGATGGGGCTCCTGCTCCCGGCGGCAGTGGCGTTCGCGTGGCTGCCCCGCAGCCTCAACGCCCTGGCCCTCGGTGCCGAGCAGGCCGGATCGCGCGGCGTGCCCGTGCTCGGCGTGCAGCGCCTCGCCTTCTTCGCGGCGTCGCTGGCGACCGGCGTGGCCGTCTCGCTGGCCGGCCCGATCGGCTTTGTCGGCATCATCGTGCCCCACCTCGTGCGCCTGCTGGTCGGCGCCGACCACCGCATCGTGATGCCGGCCTCGGCGCTGTTCGGCGCCGCCTTCCTGATGGCGTGCGACGCCCTCGCGCGCCTCGTGCTGTCGCCCGTCGAACTGCCGGTGGGCGTCGTGACCGCGGTGGTGGGGGCACCGTTCTTCCTGTGGCTGCTGATCCGAAAAACATGACGCTCGCCCCGGGTAGGGCCGGCTCTCCGAGCCGGCCGTCATCGTCAGCCCGTAGCGCCGGGCGACGGCCCGTTCGGAGAACGGGCCCTACCCTCGGGACGCTCCTGCTCGTGCTGCTTGTCTTCGTCGGGGCATGTCGGCCGCGCGAGGACGCCAGGGCGACGGCGGAGGCCGCGACGGCCGGGCCGCGCGTGGTGTCGCTCGTCCCGGCCGTGACCGAGATGCTGTTCGCCGTCGGCGCCGGGCCACAGGTCGTGGGCGTGAGCAGCTACGACAAGCACCCCGCCGAGGTCGCGACGCGGCCACGTGTCGGGGCCCTGCTCGATCCCGACCTCGAGCGCATCCTGTCGCTGAAACCCGACCTCGTGGTGACCTACGGGTCGCAGACGGCCCTGCACGAGCAGTTGGCGCGTGCCAACATCGCGACGTTCACGTATCGCCATGGCGGCATCGGCGACACGCTGGAGACGTTCGCGGCGGTCGCCACGCGCGTGGGGCGTGGCGACGCCGGCCGGGCGGCGGCGCAGGTCCTCCCCGCCCAGCTGACCAGAAACCGGATGCGCGTCGAAGGACAGCCGCGGCCACGGACGCTCCTGGTGTTCGGGCGTGAGCCGGGGACGATTCGGCACGTGTGGGCCAGCGGCGGCGTGGGGTTCCTCCATGAGCTGCTCGACGTCGCGGGGGCCGACAACGTGTTCGGCGACGTCGCGCGCGAGAACATCCAGGCCACGAGTGAACTGCTCCTCGCCCGCGCCCCGGAGGTCATCGTCGAGTTGCGGGCCGAGACCCGGGTCGCCGAGTCGCCGTCGCCCTGGCTGGCCCTGCCGGGCGTGCCGGCCGTGAGGCTGGGACGCGTCCTGTCGCTGTCGGGCGACCAGATGGTGGTGCCGGGGCCGCGCCTCGGGCAGGCCGCGGAGGCCCTCGCCCGCGCGCTGCATCCCGATGCCTTCGCGCACCAGCCGAAGTGATATACCTTCGGCCATGACGTCTGCCGGGAGGTCCGGTTTCTCGCGAGAATCCCGCCTCCTTGCGGCGACGATCGGCGTGTCGCTGGTCGTGTTGCTCGTGCTGTCCCGCTTCCGCTTTCCGGACGCCTCGACCGACGCGCGGGACGGCGCGGCCGCCCAGCCACTGGCCCGCCTGGCCGCCCGCGCGGCCTTCGACGACCTGTCCCTCGCCGTGCGCGAGCTGACGAGCCGCGTCAACGGCTCGCTGCTGGCCGTGCGGACGAGCGGCCCGGCCGGCGCCGCCACCGCCCTCTCGCCCACCTCCCGTGACTCCCGGCTGCTACCCGCACTCCGCGTGCGCGACGACGCGGCCGTGGTGCTGGTGCCGGAAGGCACCGTCGTGGAGGGGGTCATCGGCGTACCGGGGCCCGTCACCGTCCTGGCCCGCGATGCCGTCCGCGGCTTCGCCCTGGTGCGAGTGCCACCGCAGACCGCCCCCATGCTGAGCATCCGCGAAGGTCAGCAGCCGCTGCCCGCGCCGGGGTACCTCGCCGTGGCCGAGGCGACGGGTGCCGGCACGTCCGTCCGCCCGGTGTTCGTCGGCCGCAGCGACGGAGTCGGCGATCCGCGGTGGGACACGCCGCTGCTCACGCTCGGGCGGGGGGCCGCGGCCGACATCGGCGCGCCGGTCTTCACGCTCGACGGGCGCTTCGCCGGGATGGTCACGGCCACCGACGGGGCACCCGCGCTCATCCCGGCCGACGTGGTGCTCGCCTCGGTGGATCAGCTGCTGCGCGGCGCCGTCACCACGACAGGCGACATCGGCGTCGCGACCCAGCCCCTCGATCAGGCGCTGGCCAGGGCCACCGGCGCGTCGTTCGGGGCCGTCGTCGCGGCCGTCGACACGGAGAGCCCGGCGGCGCAGACCATCGCGCCAGGGGATGTCATCACGGCGGTCAACGGGCAGCCGATCCGATCGCCCGACGCCTTGCGCCTGCGCGTGTCGCGCACCGCGCCCGGCACGTCCCTGACCCTCACCCTGCGCCGCGAGGGCGTCTTCCTCAGCGTGCCCGTCACCGTGCGCGCCAGGCCGACGGCCGCCACGACGCCTGCGCCTGCGGCTCGCGCGGCGACGACGGCCGAACGGACGCTGGGTCTGACGCTGCGTGGCGTGGCCGGCACGGGCAGCGAGGTCCTGCGCGTCCAGGCCGGGTCAATCGCCGAGGCGTGCGGCCTGCGCGCC
>NZ_JALHPM010000210.1:0-10214 GCF_022842525.1 Luteitalea sp. | reverse complement strand
AGAAGGGGCGTTTTGGCTACGCCGATCCCGTCGGCGGTCGCCTGGACGGGACGCAGCGGCTGTCCTGCGAGCTCACCGTGCGTGACGGCAAGGTCGTGTACGACCTGAACGGCATGATCGCCGACCCCTGGAACACGTTGCCCGCGAGTGCGCGCGGCGGCGACCCCAAGTGGGATCGCACGCGCGGGCACTGACGTGCCCGCGGGGGCGATCGTGAAATGCCGGAATGCCGGAATGCCGGAATGCTGAATGTCGAAGGTCGAAGGGTTCAAGCCCCAAGCCCCAAGCCCCAAGCTCGAAGTTGCGGCATTCCAGCATCCCGGCATCCCGGCATTCGTTAGACTGCTCCCATGTCCGATTCTTCCGTCGCCAGTCTCGGGGCGCGCCGCCGAGTGCCCGTCGCCGTCAACGAGCCGATTCGCAGCTATGCCCCGGGCACGCCCGAGCGGGCCGCGCTGAAGGCCCGGCTCGCCAGCATGGCGGGTGAGCACGCCGACATCCCGGTCATCGTCAACGGCAAGGAGTACCGCACGGGCGACACCGCCCCGGTGGTCATGCCGCACGCCCATCAGCAGGTGCTCGGCACCTGGCACAAGGCGACGCCCGACCTCGTGCAGCAGGCCATCGAAGCCAGCGCCGCCGCCCGGATCGAGTGGAGCCGCTGGGCGTGGGAGGACCGCGCCGCCGTGTTCCTGCGCGCCGCCGAGCTGCTGTCGACCACCTGGCGCGACACGCTGAATGCCGCGACGATGTTGGGGCAGAGCAAGACCGCGTTCCAGTCCGAGATCGACGCGGCGTGCGAGCTGATCGACTTCTTCCGCTTCAACTGCGCCTACGCGCAGGACCTGTACGGCGAGCAGCCGATCAGCGAGAAGGGCGTCTGGAATCAGACCGACTACCGTCCGCTCGAAGGCTTCATCTACGCGGTCAGCCCGTTCAACTTCACGGCCATCGGCGGCAACCTGTCGGGGGCGCCGGCGCTGGTCGGCAACACCGTCATCTGGAAGCCGGCGCAGACGGCGATGCTGAGCGCCTACTACGTCATGAAGCTGCTCGAGGCCGCCGGCCTGCCGCCTGGCGTCATCAACTTCGTGCCTGGCGACCCGGTGCCGATCTCCGACGCGCTGCTCGCGCATCCCGATCTCGGCGGCGTGCACTTCACCGGCAGCACGACGGTCTTCAACAGCATGTGGAAGACCATCGGCGGCCGCATGGGCCAGTACCGCTCCTATCCGCGCATCGTCGGCGAGACGGGCGGCAAGGACTTCATCATGGCGCACGCGTCGGCCGACGTCGACGCGCTCGCCGTGGCCATCGTCCGCGGCTCGTTCGAGTACCAGGGACAGAAGTGCTCGGCCTGCAGTCGCGTCTACATCCCGCAGTCGCTGTGGCCCGGGGTGAAGGAGCGGATGGTGGCCATGATGGCCACGATCCAGATGGGGGACGTGCGCGACTTCCGCAACTTCATGGGCGCGGTCATCGACGAGAAGTCGTTCACGAAGATCAGCGGCTATCTCGACGAGGCGCGCCGGAGCGGCACCATCGTCAGCGGCGGCACGGCGTCGAAGGACGTGGGCTACTTCGTCGCCCCGACGCTTGTGCAGGTCGAGGACCCAGGCTCGCGTCTGCTGTGCGAGGAGATCTTCGGTCCCCTCGTGACGGCGTACGTCTATCCCGACAACCAGTACGTCGAGACGATGCAGATCGTCGACCGGACGTCGCCGTACGCGCTCACCGGCGCGATCTTCGCCGACGACCGGCACGCCGTCCGCCTGGCGCACACGCATCTGCGCAACGCCGCCGGCAACTTCTACATCAACGACAAGTGCACGGGCGCGGTGGTCGGCCAGCAGCCCTTCGGCGGCGCGCGCGGATCGGGCACCAACGACAAGGCCGGAAGCAAGCTGAATCTGCAGCGGTGGGTGAGCCCACGCTCGATCAAGGAAACCTTCGTGCCCCCGACCGACTATCGCTATCCGTTCATGGGGGACGAATAGCACTCAGCCGGCCTTCGGCCTTGGGCCTTAGGCCTTCGTACACCACCCTTACTGGTGGTCGCGGAGAGATTCGATGATCGTGCCACGGCCCAGGGCCCAGGCCCCAAGGCCCATATTCCAGGTGGTGTGCCTGCTGGCGGCGCTGTGGCTCGCGCCGCTCGCGCACGCGCAGACGCCGCCGCGGCCCAACATCGTCCTCATCTACATGGACGACCTGGGCTACGGCGACACCTCGGCGTACGGTTCCACCACGATCCGCACGCCGAACATGGACCGCATCGCCCGCGAGGGCGTGCGGTTCACGAGCGGGTACGCGACGTCGGCCACCTGCACGCCGTCGCGATTCTCGCTGCTCACCGGCAAGTACGCGTGGCGCCAGCAGGGCACGGGCGTGCTGCCGGGCAACGCGTCGCTCATCATCGACCCGGCGCGCCCGACCCTGCCCTCCCTGCTGCAGAAGGCCGGCTATCGCACCGGCATTGTCGGCAAGTGGCACCTCGGCCTCGGCGGCCCCGCCGGCCCCGACTGGAACAGCCGCATCACGCCGGGCCCCAACGAGATCGGCTTCGCCTACAGCTTCATCATGGCCGCGACCGGGGATCGGGTGCCGACGGTCTACGTGGAGAACGGCCGCGTCGTCGGCCTCGACCCGACCGACCCGATCCGCGTCGACTACGAGAAGCCCGTCGGCGACTGGCCCACGGGCAAGGCCAACCCCGAGCTGTTGACGACGCAGCGACCGAGCCATGGGCACGATCAGACGATCGTCAACGGCGTCAGCCGCATCGGGTACATGACCGGCGGCAAGGCGGCGTTGTGGCGCGACCAGGACATGGGCGACACGTTCACGCGCAAGGCCATCAGCTACATCGAGCAGCACCAGCGCGAGCCGTTCTTCCTGTTCTTCGCCACGCACGAACCGCACGTCCCGCGCGTGCCGCACGAGCGCTTCGCTGGCACGTCCGGCATGGGACCGCGCGGCGACGCGATCCTGCAGGCGGACTGGTCCATCGGGCAAGTGCTCGAGACGCTCGACCGACTGAAGCTCACCGACAACACGCTGGTCATCTTCACGAGCGACAACGGTCCGGTCGTGGATGACGGCTATGTCGACCAGGCGGTGGAGAAGCTCGGGGCGCACAGGCCGGCGGGGCCGTTGCGCGGCGGCAAGTACAGCCGCTTCGAGGCCGGCACGCGGGTGCCGTTCGTGGTGCGGTGGCCGTCCCGGATGAAGCCCGGCGTCTCGCAGGCGCTGGTCTCGCAGGTGGATCTGCTGGCGTCACTGGCGGCGCTGACCGGACAGGCCGTGCCCAGCGGCGAGGCGCCCGACAGCCGCAACCAACTCGCCGCCCTGCTCGGCGAGGACGCCACCGGTCGTGACCACGTCGTGGAACACGCCGGCGCACTGGCGTTGCGCGAGGGCCGGTGGAAGTACATCGAGCCGACCAGGGGGCCGCGCATGAGCGTGCCGACCAACACCGAACTGGCCAACGACCCGGCGCCGCAGCTCTACGACCTCGAACGCGATCTCGGCGAGACGACCAACGTGGCGGCAACGCATCCCGAGATCGTCAAGGCCATGGCCGATCGCCTGGCGGCCATTCGCCGATAGATCACCCACCCCTGGAGCCGCATTCATGAACGGACTGCACCCACCAGCGGCAGCCTGGTCCCGATTGGTCGCCGCCAGCGTCGTTCTGCTGGCCATCGGCTCCTGGTACGACACCGGTCGTGCGCAATCGCCGACGCCATTCGGCACGCCGACGGCCGCGGTGCCGCAGCCGGCCACCACCGTGCAGGCCGTACGAGGCAGCCGTGCCCAGGGCTGGCCCGAACAAGGTCGGTCCGAAGTGCTCGCACGGCACGGCATCGTTGCCACGAGCGATCCGCTGGCCGCGCAAGCGGGCGTCGAAATGCTGCGCCACGGCGGCAATGCCATCGATGCGGCCGTTGCGGCTGCCGCCGTCCTGGACGTGACGTCGCAGAACGACACCGGCATCGGCGGTGACCTGTTCGCGCTGGTGTACGTCGCGCGCGAGCGCAAGCTGTATGCGCTCAACTCGGCTGGGTGGGCGCCGGCAGGGTGGACGCCCCAGTTCTTCACCGACACGCTCGGCGTGAAGGCCGTCCCGCGCAGCGGCGTCAACGCGAGCACGGTGCCCGGCGCGATCTCCGGCTACGACGCGCTGCTGAAGCGATTCGGGACCCGATCGTTTGCTGACACGTTCGAGCGGGCAGCGCGTCTCGCCGAGGAGGGATGGGGCCAGGCGGAGCGGCGGCACGCCGACCTGCTGCGGACCGTGCCGCAACTCACGATGGACCCCGACTCGGCCGCGGCCTTCCTCCAGGACGGGCGCGCGCCTGACTTGTATCGCATCATCCGCAACCCAGGACTCGCCAAGGCACTGCGCCTGATCCAGAAGCAAGGCCGTGACGCCTTCTATCGTGGCGACATCGCTAGGGCGATCATTGCCAAGGTGAACGCCGGCGGCGGCGTCATGACCGCGAGCGACCTGGCCGAGTATCGCTCCGAATGGACTGAGCCGATCTCGACCAATTACCACGGCTACGATGTGTTCCAGCTGCCGCCCCCAGGGCAGGGGCTTGCGGCCCTGGAGATGCTGAACGTCCTCGAGGTCTGCGCGCCCACGCTGGGCGTCGACCTGGCGAAGCTCGGTCCATCGAGCGCGGACTACTGGCATGTCATGGTCGAAGCCAAGAAACTGGCCTACGCCGACCTGTACGCCCACAACGCCGATCCCGCCTTCGCCGACGTACCCGTGGCCCGTCTGCTCTCGAAGACCCATGCCGCCGACCTGTGCGGCCGCATCGACCCGACGCGCGTGTCGCCGGTCGGCGCCCCCGCACGCGTGGACGGCGGGACCATCTACCTGTCAGCCGCCGATCGCTGGGGCAACATGGTGTCGCTGGTGCACAGCGTGTTCAGCGTCTACGGCAGCCGTGCGACCGTATCGCCGTATGGCTTCGTGCTGCAGAACCGCGGCGCCGCATTCTCGCTCGATCCGAAGAGCCCCAACGTGGTCGCGCCACGCAAGCGGCCGTTTCACACCATCATCGCCGGCTTCGTGATGAAGGACGGCGAACCGGTGATGGCCTTCGGCAACATGGGCGGCACCGTGCAACCCGAGACGCATGCGCAGCACATGGTCAACATGATCGACCATGGGATGAACGTGCAGATGACGACCGATGCCGCACGCTTCACGCATGATCAGGCCACCAACGTCCTGAGCCTTGAATCGCACCTCTTCGACCTGGTTGGATCGGAACTGCAGCGCAGGGGCCACAAGGTGGAGCGGGTGACCGGAGAGGCCGTCGGCGGCTATCAGGGCATCCTGTTCACGCGTGACGCGACGCTGCCGCGGCCGACCTTCGGCCGACGATCAGCCGCCGACAACCGGCCGGTCAATGGCGTGTATCGCGCCGGCTCCGATCACCGCAAGGACGGCCAAGCGGTCGGCTGGTAGCTGAACGCCGCATCACTTCGCTCGCGACGCCAGCCACCCCGCGCGCAACGCCTCCTGCTGCGGCGTCCGCTCGGGCATCGGGACGGCCTCGACCCGATCGTTGCTCTTCACGGTGACGCGGGCCGTCTTCTTCTCGCCGCGCGACTCGAAGACGAGTTCCACCTCGGTGCCCGGCGTCAGCGTGGAGAGAATCCGTTCCCAGTCGCCCGCCTGGGTCACCGCCGTGCCGTTGAGCGTCAGGATGGTGTCACCGCGCCCGACACCGGCCTTGTAGACCG
The DNA here is from genome assembly GCF_022842525.1 of Luteitalea sp. Taxonomy (NCBI): domain Bacteria; kingdom Pseudomonadati; phylum Acidobacteriota; class Vicinamibacteria; order Vicinamibacterales; family Vicinamibacteraceae; genus Luteitalea; species Luteitalea sp. The sequence continues at coordinate 4,451 of NZ_JALHPM010000210.1, read as the reverse complement.
CGCTCGTGGCCACGGTGTTGTTGGTCACGACGATGCGCCCCTGCTGTGCGGTCAGGCCGAGCATGCCGAGCGTCGGCGGCGTTTCGCGCTCCCGCAACGTGTAGCCCGCCGCCGCGAACAGGCGGCGGAAGGGCAGCGGTTCGGTGCCCAGCACGTGCCGCCGGAAGAAGTCGGCGGCGAAGGCCGCATCGCCGCTCACCGTCGCCAGGGCGGCTTCGGCGTCCTTCAGCGTGTACGGCCGCGACACGTAGCCCGGGGCCTTGCCGCCGGGGACGCCGTGGGTCTTCCACAGCGTGCGCATGTAGTCGTCCAGCGTGACGGTGCCGCCGCTGCGCTCGCGCAGGGTGAGGTCGAGACCCAGGCCGATGGCGGCCCCGTACGTGTAATAGGACACGTACGTGTTCTCCCAGTTGGTCGGATCGACGGCCTGGGCCGCATCGACGTACGGCGCGAGACGACTCATGTCCACCGCCGACCTGAACTGCGCGCCCGGCGCGCGCATCACCGACCCGGCGAACATCGCCAGCTGCGCGACGCCCCGATCCTGCGCGACGATGCCGGCCCGGATCATCGCCAGCGAGCCGTAGTAGCTGGTGAAGCCCTCCGCCAGCCAGAGCTCGCCCGACATGTTGGCCTGCGAGAAGTCGAACGGCTCCAGCGACGCGGGCCGGATGCGCTCGACGTTCCAGGCGTGGAAGAACTCGTGCGACGCCGTGCCGGCCACTCGCGCCATGCCGTCGGCCAGCGAGGCCGCCGCGGTGCACACCGTGCTGTTGCGGTGTTCCATGCCGTCGCCGTCGGCCCAGGGCAGGTAGTCCATCAGGAACGTGTACGTGCCGCCGTCGAAGGTCGGCAGTGTCCCGAAGATGGCCGCCTGCTCACGGACGATCGTCTCGACCGTCGCCGCATAGGCGTCGAGCTGGGCCTCGGTACCGAGGTGGTGGACGGCCAGCCGGATCCTCGCCGGCGTGCCGCCACCCGGATACGCCACCGTGAACTCGCGCACGGCGTGCGCGCTGAACTCCACGGGGGAGTCCATCAGGTACTGCAGGTTCGGCGCCGTGAAGGCCAGCGGGTCGTCGGTCGGGAACAGCTGCGTCGAGACGCGCCAGTTGCGGCCCGGCGGCTGGACGAAGCGCACGGTGATCGGGATCTCCGGCAGGGCCGGCGCCCAGACGAACGTCGCCGGCGCGTTCAGGTGCGCGTGCGTGCCGTCGACGGCCGAGTACGTGCCGTCGATGTGATCGGCAAACAGGCGGTAGCGCACCCGCACCACGCCGTCCGTCGGGGTGACGCGCCAGTGCGCGGGGGCGACCTGCTCGAGCGGGAGCACGGCCTCGCCCGCCCCGCGCGCTTCGAAGAGGTAGACGTTCTTGCCGAACTCGTGCGTCGCATAGCGGCCCGGCGAGGACCTCGCCATCCGGACGTCGAGGGGCGTGCCGGCCCTGGCCGGGAAACGCACGTCCACCTGCAGCCACCGCTGCTCGGGGTGCGGCGCCGAGACCACGTAGTCGATGGTCGGCGTCTGGGCGAAGGCCGCCTGCGCCAGCGGCAGCAGGACGACCAGGGCGAACAGAGATACGCGGTGCCGCACGGACATGGGCGATAGCGTAACCGGGAACCGGGAGCCGGCAACCGGCAACCGGGCCACCGGAAGGCGGAAGTCAGAAGGAAGAAGGCAGATGCTTCCGCGGGGGATCACTGACCGTCGACCTGAAGGTCGACGGCTACTTCGCGGTGATCCAGCGCAGCATGTCGCGGTAGTTGGCGGTCTTGCCCTGCATCAGGAGGCCGACGCGGAGCACACGGCCCGCGGCGTACACCATGGCGAGCGTCGTCGCCACGGCGCCGACCAGCGAGAGGACGACCTGCCACGCCGGCGGCCCGGGGGGAATCGCGATGCGCAACAGCATCAGGTAGGGGGTCGCGAACGGGAACAGCGAGAACCCGACCGACATCGCGCTGTCGGGGTTCTGCGCCACCTGCAGCCACAGGAAGATGGGGAACATCGCCAGGATCAGCGCCGGCATCATCATCCCCTGGGCGTCCTTGACCTCGCTGCACGCGGCGCCGATGGCGATGAACATGGCGCCGTAGAGGAACACGGCGATGACCAGGAACAACGCGAACCAGGGAATCAGGCTCCACTGGATCAGGCCGAAGTAGTCGGCCTGCGCCGCCGCCAGCAGGCCGCCGCCGATGTAGATCAGGCCCAGCAGCAGCGTCACCCCCACGCTGCCCAGCAGCTTGCCCAGCATCAGGTGGAAGGCACTGACCGATCCGAGCAGCACCTCGCTGATGCGGCTGGTCTTCTCCTCGATGACGCTGTTGAGCAACTGCGGCGCCGAGCTCATGACCAGCCCGAACAGCATGAACATCGTGATCGCCGGCATCGCGAAGGCGCGGACCGCGTCCACCTTCTCCGCCTCGGACACCTTGCCGTCCGTCGTGCGGACGACGAGGCTCCGGCGGTCCATCGGGACCGGCTCGAGCAGCCGGCGAGCCTCGGTCGGGTCGGCCCCGAGCTTCGACAGCCGCCGATCCGCCACGGCGCGGCTGACCTCCTGGCGCACCCACTCGGGCAGGGCCTGGTAGGTCGGGTACTCGGTGTAATAGCCGAGCCGCGGCGCGTCGGCCCCGGTCGCCGTCAGCACTTCGGCCGGGATCTCGACGAAGGCGAACAGCTCGCCGCCGCGCACGCGCTCCGACAGGGCCAGTCGCGTCGCCTCGGCGGCCTGCCCCTCACCAGACACGATCTCGGGCAGGAACGATGGGCCGGTCCTGCGGCCGGTGGTCGACGTCTGCTCCGCGTTGTGCTGCCGTGCCGCCTCGACGATCTGCGGCGCGATCGTCCCCGTGCGGTCGACGATGGCGAAGTGACGCTCGGAGGTGTCGCGGCGGGCGGTGAGTGCCTGGATGCCGAAGGCCAGCGCCATCAGCAGCGGCACGGCCAGCAGCCCGAGGAGGAACGCGCGGCTGCGGACGGCCTGTTCGAACTCCGCGACGGCAATCGTGATCACCCTGGACATGGTTCGGTCTCGTCTCACGCGGAGGGAAGGATGTCGTCTTCCGGCGCCGGCCGGGCGATCTCGACGAAGATGTCGTGCAGCGACGGACGCGTGATCTCGAAGCGCTGGACCGTCGCCCGGGCGGCCAGCTGCGCCAGGAACGCCTGCGGATCGATGGACAGCCGCACCTGCTGCGCGTTGCCGTGATCCACCACGGCGTCCACGCCGGCCATCGACCGCAGCACCGCGGCACCGCCCTGCACACGGACGTGCACTTCGTCGTGCCCGTAGGTGGACTGGATCTCGTCGAGCGATCCGTCGAGCACCTTCCGGCCCTTGAAGATCATGAAGATCCGGTCGCACATCAGCTCGGCCATCGACATGTCGTGCGTGCTGAAGACGATGGTCGTGCCGCGTCGCTTCAGCTCCAGCACCGCGTCGCGCAGCACGTCGCGATTGACCGGATCCAGCCCGGAGAACGGCTCGTCGAGAATCACCAGATCGGGACGGGCGACGACGGCCGCGATGAACTGCACCTTCTGCGACATGCCCTTGGAGAGCGCCTGCACCTTCTTGTCCGCCACGTTGGGCAGGCCGAGGCGCGTCAGCCACCAGTCGGCCTCGCGCTCGACGTCGGCGCGGCGCGCGCCCTTCAGCTCGCCGTAGTAGGTGAGCAGGCGGCGCACGGGCATCTGCTTGTACAGCCCGCGCTCCTCGGGCAGGTAGCCGACCCGGTCGCGCGCCGCCACCGTGCTGCGGTCGCCGAGCACTTCCACCCAGCCGCTGTCGGCCAGGAGGATGTTCATGATCATGCGCAGCGTGGTGGTCTTGCCGGAGCCGTTGGGTCCGATGAAGCCGTAGATCGCGCCCTGTGGCACCTGCAGGGACAGCGCGTCGACGGCCGTCGTCTGGCCGAACCGCTTGGTGACGGAGTCGAGGATGATGGCTGGGGTCATGGAGGCTGCAGCTGCTAGCCTACAGCCTACGGGCTACCTGACCCTGATGTTCCCGATGACCAGCCGATCGCGTGCCGGCACGAGCGACAGCACCAGGGACCGGCGGCGCTGCTCGCCGCCGGGCAACTGCGTCAGCAGTCGGGCCGTGGCGTTGAATTCGTCGCTCGTGCGCACGATCGTCACGTTCTCGAACACGCACACGAGTTCGCCGCTGGTGCTGAAGGCCTCCTTCAGCTCGGTGCGCCACTCGGGCCCCATATTGGGCCAGAGCCGGTTCAGGCCACCCATGTCGCGCGCGAGGTAGGCGCCGCAGAACTGCGCGATCGAGGCGCGCGCCTCGTCGTTGGACCACGTCGAGAGGTCCACGGCGGATGCGGCCGGGGCCTGCGCTGGCGCAGGTGGCGGCGCCGCGGGTTCGGGCACCGGGGGCGCGGCGACGACCGCGGTCGGGGCGGCCTTGCCGCTGTCGTTGAAGGCCTGGAGGAAG
>NZ_JALHPM010000209.1:0-10352 GCF_022842525.1 Luteitalea sp. | reverse complement strand
CCGGTGCCTTTGCGGTGCGCCTTGGCAAACGGGGCCGCTTGCCGGAAGCTCGCGCGCCGGGCGGCGTCGAGCTGATCCTTCAGCCGATCATGGCGACGCTGCAGCCGATCCCGTTCGTGCTCGAGCTGCCGTCGCTCACGCTCGGCCCGCGTCAGCACCTCGCGCAGTCGCGTGATCTCGTGCTGCAATCCCGTCGAGCGCCGGGCGGGGCGGCGTCGGCCGCTCGGCGGGCATGGCGCCGTTGTGCCAGAACCCGCGAACGAGTACAAGTCCGAACGACCCGCTAAACAGAGACCATTTCGCCACTCCTGGCCAGGACCGGCGAGCCTGGCGAGCCTCACCGCCGGCCGTGACAGGGTTGAGCACGGCGGCGTGGAGGCTGCGGCACTCGACGAGAGCGTCCCTGGGCGCAGATAGAAACATGGACGCAGCTCGGCAGTGCGATGGTCACCCACGGTGTACAGGTTCAGTACCAGTGGCTTGTCTACACTCACGATCGCGGCTAGTGTCGAACGACGATGGCACCGACGCCGTCTGCGCGCGGAGCGACCACATGCCTCGACCCGACTGGCGACACGCAGTTGACCTCGGCTCTTCCTTGCTGACGATTGCCGCCGCGGCGACCCTTCTTTGGCGGCTAACGGGTCCGCACGGCCCTCCGACCAACGCTGACGTCGCGTCAGCAGCGGTAGCGCTTCCTGATCGAATCGCGCTGACCACCGCGGACTGGTCCTCGACTCAGACACCAAAGGTCGCACTCGTTGCGTACTCAGACTTCCGGTGCAAGTTCTGCGGAGACTTTGCTCGAACGACACTTCCGTCACTTCGCAAGACCTACTTCGACAGCGGTCGCGTCGCGTTCGCGTTCCGGCATATGCCATGGGACGACGCTGACACAGACGCGATGTCGGCGTCTTCTGTCGCACTGTGCGCAGCCGACTACGGACGCTTCTGGGAAGTGCATGACTGGCTGTTTGCGCGCAGCGACGAGCTCGGGCGGGCCATCGGTGGAGCCACATCAATCGCGGAGTCGTCCGGAGGCCAGAAGACTGCACAGTGTATCGCCGACGCCCCTGCGCGAGTCAGGCAGCACGCTTCTGAAGGACGACGGTTTGGCGTTCTCGGCACCCCGACATTCTTCGCCGGGATTGTCCGTGACCGAACGGTCGAGGTGAGGAGTCGTATCGTCGGGGCGCAGCCGACCGACTACTTCGTGTCTGTCTTGAACGACCTGATATACGTCGCTGATCAGGAGTCGCGCGCGACGCAGTAGGTCTTTCCCGCCCTCGGGACGACCCTCGGTAACGGGTCGAAAACGGCCATTTCCGTTACCGCTGACCGAGACGGGCGCGGTTTGCCCAGCTGTGCTATAGATCCCAAGTTCCCTCTTTTCGGCCTCTCACGCTACACTGGGGCGCCACCACGGCCAGGTTCCCGCGGTGCGCGTCTAATCCGTCGGGTGCCCTTGAGGCGTCGGGAGGGGCTATGAAGTTACGCATCAGAGTCGCGTTTGCAGCGGCGGCGTGTGTTTGCGCCGCGTCGCCCGTCTGGGCGCAGACGCCGCCTGTGACGGTCACGCCGTATGTCGCCTTCGGCACGGATGGCGCCGCGCCGGTCGGAGCGATGATCACGCTGCCCATCGCGGGTGGCTTAAGCGTCGACTCCGAGGTCGCGTACCGTCGGGGCGAAGGCGAGATACACGCGATGAGTTCTAGCCTTAGCCTGCTGCAGAACTTGTCGAAGATCGGGCGTGTGACGCCATACCTTGCCGCCGGCGTGGGCCTAGCACAGTATGGGACGCCCGTGCTCGGGGCCGAGGGCGCGCCGTCCGGTACCGCCAAGCGGCTCGGACCAACGGTCAATGTAGGAGGCGGATTTACCGCGCCTGTCACGTCAGCCGTTGGCTTCCGGATGGACGCACGGTACTCCGACGGGCTGGGCAAGGGCGGCGATCAGTTCCGCATTGCGAATGGCGTGACCTTCGGCTCGAGCCGAAAGCCGAAGTAGCGAGCCGCAAGTGCAGCAGCGGCCCGCCTCGCCCGGCGGGCCGCTGCTGCCGGTTCACCGTGCCGGCACGGGGGTCATCGGCATCGACTTGTCACAGTCACCGAGGCGTTCCCCCTCATACGACATCGTCATGGTGACGGGTTCTCCGTCCTTTGTCACTGTTAGCGCAACCGTGCCGTGGTAGGCGTCGGCGGTGTAGGTGAATTGGCCCTTTCCGCTCATCGGCGCATCGGCGCCTGGACAGTCGGTCTCCCATGACACCGTTGCACCCTCAAGGCGCTGTGCGACCACTTCGCACTGCAGGCCAGGCATTTCCGATGGACCGTCGAGCGGCACCAATTTCGCCGGGTCGGCCGCGTCCTCCTTCGTGACACAGTGCGTGAACTGCATTGGTGGGGGTTGTGCGGTCACTCCTAGCAATTGCGCTCGCATCGTTGCCCGCCAGTGGCCGTCTCGGCGCGGTACCGGCCTGCCTGACGCGAACGCCCACCAGGCGCTGGCTGCAACCACAGCGACAATCACAAATCCGATTGCCTTCATCACGACCTCACGGTGAGACGTTTCTGCGTCATGCCGACCTGCGCCTCCTCAACAGCAGAGGTACTAGCTGCTGAGCTAGGGCACACGCGCGCGGAGGTTGATTTGCTTCTCTTCGCCACGCGCCAGCGCGAACGCAGTGGCACCCCGTCGAATCGCCTCAAGGAACTCGGGCGCCATCCAGTTCGCCTCGTCGATGTCTGGCACCGCTACCACGAAGTAGCGGCCCGCCCGAAGCCTGCGCAGGACGTAGCGCCCCCCGTCATCTGTCCGGGTCAGTTGGAAGGCCCCCTGACCGGACACAGACCAGCGAGAGGGATCCTCGGGGAACACTGCGACGAACGCGCCTGGGGCGAGCGTGCTCCCAATCGCCACCAGGCCGTGTACCTCCGTCGGACGCGACGTTAGCTCGATCTCGACGCCGCTCAGTCCTTCACCAGGCTTGACCACGAAACCGGATTCCGTAATGTCCACGCCATTCGCCGTGACGGCAGACACAAACCATCCGCTTCCCGAGGCGCCCATGGTGATGGCGCGCATAGTGAGAGCGACCGGGGGCACCTGCAGCGAAAACCGAAAGTCGGTGTCTGCCTCGGCTGGAACTCCGAATTGGCCGAGCATGGCGTCGTCAGGATTCATGGCCTCAGCCACGACCCGCACAGTCGCGGGCTGCGGCCGCAAGCCCTCGGCCACCTTGCGCAGCTGCGCCAGCGCCGACGCGTGATCGGGCTGCGCGAAGATCGTCCGCACGATCGCCGCGATGGCTTCACGGGCGCCCTGCGGCACCGTCGCCAGCAGATTGCGCATGAAGTGGACGCGGCAGCGCTGCCACGCGGCGCCGTGGAGGACCGTGCTGATGGCCTGCTTCAGGCCTTCGTGCGCGTCCGAGACGACGAGGCGCACGCCGGTGAGGCCGCGCTTCACCAGGCTCCGCAGAAACGCCGTCCAGAAGGCGCGGTCCTCCGACGGGCCCACGTCCACGCCCAGCACCTGCCGGTCGCCGTCGCTCGTGATGCCCACCGCCACGACCGTGCGCAGCTGACGACGCGGCCGTCGACGCGCACCTTCTGATACGTCGCATTCGACCCACAGATAGCGGTGCTCGCCGGTCAACGCGCGGGTCCGGAAGGCGTCGACGACCGTGTCGAGCGTGCCGCAGATCCGCGAGACCGACTTTGAGATGCCATCGACGCCGAGCGCCTTCACCAGATCATCGACCTTCCGCGTTGAGACGCCATGCACGTAGGCCTCCTGCACCACGGCCAGCAGCGCATGCTCGGCGCGCCGGCGGGGCTGCAGCAGCGACGGAAAGTAGGTGCCCGGCGTGACCTTCGGGATCGCCAGCTCGATCGTGCCCATGCGCGTGTTCCACGTCCGGGTGCGGCTGCCGTTGCGATACGCGGTGCGCTCGCCCGTGCGCTCGTGGCGCTCGGCCCCGATGAGCCCGGCCACCTCCGTCTCCATCAGCGCCTGGGACAGCACGCGGATCCCCTCGCGCAACACGTCCCCGTCCTGCTCCTCGAGGAGCTTGCCAACGAACGCGTTCAGATCCATCCTGCTCTTGGCCATCGTCATCCACCCTCCGTGTGTGCTCTTCTGCCCGAAGAACTCACGGAACGATGTGCGATGGCCGCTTCACCTGTCCAGCAGCGGCCCCGCTACCGAATTTCCACCACGTCCGGGGACTCTACCTACGAGATCGGCACGGCGTGATGCCTGCCCAGCCGCCGTGCCTGCGGTTCGACAGCTGGCGGGGCCAGCACCAGTTCATCAATCATCTTGTGTTAGCGCACCCGTCAAGGCCCGCGCTGTTCCGTGGGGGGCACCGACTACGAAAGACGGAACCCGCCGACGTGTCTATCCCCACTCGTCTCCCCTGGCCCCAGCGCAGGCCTCGATGCTGCCTCGGGCAAGACGCTCGCGGTCAAGTCGATAGCGGAGCGCAGCAACCGCTCGCAGAATGGGCGTGATCGGTAGCTCTCGACGAGATGGCTTCGAGCTGCGAGAGTGTTGCTCAGCTGGGCGAGCTCGGCCTGGAGTTCTGGGTCAGCGTCGGTCCGGCCCACCTGCGGGAATCGCGTTCGCACCGACCAGTCACTCGGCCGTCCCAGCGCGGCGCGCAACATCACCGCAAACCCGTGATCGCCGGCGTTGACCGTCAGGGCGCGCGACATGAGCGCGGCCCGCATGCTGTCCTGCTGCGCGAGCTGCACTGCGAGGGCCCACAGCCGCGGTTCGGCTGGAGCCCACGACGTCGCTCGGACGAGCGTATCTCTCGCCGCTGCGGTGCGGTCATCCTCAACGTGCTCCATCGCTTGGGCGACGATCGTGCGGACCAGTTCCCATCGAACGGCGTCTTGATCGATGTTGTTCAGTTCGATGGCTCGTTCGAGGTAGGCCGCGCGCGTGGCGGCGGTGCCGCTTGACGCCGCCATCGCGACCCATGCGCGCGCGTCCTTCGGGAGGACGTACGTCGCCTCCAGCAGAATCGCGCGCGCCCGGTCGGGCCGTGCAGGAAGCCTCCGAAGGCCCAGCACCATCAGCAGCTCGCCGCAGGCCGTCCGCCACGCTTGACCCCCGAGGTCGAGATCCAGCGCAACGTCGATCCGCGCATCGACGACGTCCAGTCGATCGGTGGCCGTCGCCAGCCACAGCCACGGGAGCGCGCTGTCCGGCTCAACCGCAACGGCGCGCTCAAACGCCGCCAGCGCGTCGGTGCGGTCCCGCATCCGAGCCCCCGCAATCATGAGGCGCGCCGCCTCGGCTGTGCTGCACGGGGTTTCCTCTGCTGCCGACCGCGCGGAGTCGTCGGGCGTCATTTCGACAAAACAAAGGTGCAACAGACATGCCGTCCGCGTTCAGGACGAAGACGTCTCGGTTCGTCTCCCAATAAAGTGAGTCACGGAGTCTTGAACGGTGGCACCGGCGAGACGCGGCAGATAGGTGGGCGGCGGCACACCGGCCCAGCGCGCGGGGCCGATGGTCGTTGTCGCCAACGAGCCACGCGTCAGTCAGTGCCTGGGCTTCACGGTGGAGTGAAAGGATAGGCGTTCAGAACCTCCTCTCGGTGGGTGCCATTGAAGCAGTCGATTAAGGCGTACTGTACGGGCCTGACGGGCTGGACCCGCCGTCGCGTGACGTTTCGGGCGTCCACCCAGCCAACGAGTGTCTGTGACGCGAGTGCCGGGCCCCTTGTCCAAAAGGGATCTGGTCGAGGCGTCCATGGAGCGCAAGGAGCGGTTCGAGCACGCGTGCCCACGCGCGACGCGGGGATCTAACGGTTAGAGACCGACCTCGATGGCCACGCCCTCGCGGCTGCCTTCGTCGATCGCGTTGCGCGTGCGGAAGCGTCGCCCGCAATTGAGTGCGTCGCGCATGAAGTCGGGCGCCCAGATGTCGCTGAGCCGCGGCGGTGCGGTGAGGACGTGCCGAAAGCGGGGCGGCACCCGCCGCGCGTCCGTCGCGGCAGATTCAGCCGCAGCGCGCAGTACAGGCGGTGCACGCGCTTGTGATTCACTGCTCCTCGAGTCGCAGCCGGTCGTAGCACTTCCATGGCCTAAAGTGTGGGCGCCTTGAGCACGGTCACGAGCACCTCAATGACCTCGGTGTCGCGCATCGCCGATCGGCCGGCGCGGTGTACCAGGCCGTCCGTGCCAGCCCGCCGCCGCGCTCGTCGAACTGAGCTGTTGCACCGTCGTCAGGACCTCGATCGCCCGGAGACGTCCGTAAGGCGTCACGGTGTGCGGCTGAGCACATCGTTGATGGCGGCACTGTCGACCGCGAGACCCGCATACATCCGTTTCGGCTTCGCGTTTCTCCGTCTCAAGTGTCTTCAGGCGTCGCACGTCGGCATCGCGCCGGAGTACTGCGACTGCCAGTTGAAGTTAGGTCAGCCCGGGTGATGGATGCCGTGCTTCCGCACTTACTCGGCAAGCGGGAGGCCCGCACCGCCGTCCTTCAAGATGCCGACGATGTGACCTTCAGTGAACCGGGACCCTTCGCGCGGCTTCTCCGTCCGAAGTGGCGGAACGATCCCACACTCTACGGTTCACGAGAGTGGGAAGCGCACGTTCGGTTCGTCACAACCCGACATCGTGACCACGCCCAAGACAGCGCGAGCATGTCTGAGTTCTAGACGCGCGTCCAAGACTTGGACGACACGGTTGAGGTCCCCACTGGCCGGGGACCGCTGATCCGCCCAATTTCCTGTGCGAACGCTCTCCGCATCAACGGGGCATAGCTCTTGCGACATTACGCGAGCATGCGGACGATGCGAGATCACGCGGACCCGGCGGACTCGCCTGCCGGGGGCTTCGGGGCGCCGATGACAGCTGGGCTGGTGCTGGTGGTCGCCGCAGTTCACTCCGAGGGTGGGAGGAAGTGCGCGGAAATGAAGCGACACGGCGTCCGCGCGTGCCTGGTCGGCCCAGGCATCGATGCCAGGGCGGTCATCGACGCGACCCGCCCCGCCGTGGTCGTCATCGACATGGTGTCGGCTGGCGCCTCCGCCTCGAATCTGTGTCGCCAGCTGAAGCGCGATGTTGACACACGGCTGCTCCCCATTGTTTTGATCTGCGAGCCACACGATCGCGGCGCACGGCTGGCGGGTCTCCAATCCGGCGCCGACACCGTGCTCCACATGCCCGTGGACTTCGAGGAGCTCATGGCACGCGTCCGTCACACCGTGCACGCGAGCCAGTTCATCGGTGACTTGGAGTCGGCGGCGTCGATCATCATGACGTTGACGGCCATGCTTGAGGCGCGGACGTGTTCGCCGGGCCATTGCCACCGCATGGCCAACTACGCCATGGCCCTCGGCCGTGTGTCGGCCCTCAGCGAGCCGGAGTCTCAAGCGCTCTATCGGGGTGCCTTCCTGCATGACATCGGCATGCTGGCCCTCCCAGACGCGGTCACTCACAAGAGCGGCCCGCTGGAGAGCCACGAGTACGAGCTCATCAAGTCTCACACGGTGGTCGGCGATGCCCTGTGCGCGAACCTGCGCACCTTGCATGCCGTGCGGCCGATCGTCCGGCATCACCATGAGCGGCTTGACGGCACTGGATATCCCGATGGGCTTCGGGGTGATGAGGTTCCGCTGCTCGCGCAGATCGTAGGCATCATTGACGTCTTCGAGGCGATCACAGCGGGACGGGCGTACGAGCGGCCCAGAACTGCGGACGAGGCGATCCGCGTCCTCCACGACGAAGCCGACCGCGGCTGGCGCCGGCACGACCTTGTGGACGGGTTCGAGTCAGTCGTGCGGGCGGGCGCGCTGGAGTCGGCGCGCCGACCGGGACCCTTACTCGATCCGGGCTCGGCGGCGACACGGCCCGGCTCGTCGGTCGTCTCGGTGAGCGATAGGCCCGCAGATCCCGGTCGGGCGACTGATCGATGAGGGCAGGACCGCATACACGCGTGTGGCCCCCGCCCGTGGCGGTGGGCCCGACGCGACATTTCACCGGGCGCTCATCAGCGATTCATGCGGTCAATACCGCCATTGATCGCCTGGGTCCGCACGCCACTGTGGCCCTGTGTGTCGGTGAGTCAGGGACAGGGAAGAGCTACGCGGCGGCGCTGCTGCACTGTGTAGGGCCGCTCCGGCACCTCCCGCTGACCTGGCTCCGCTGCGGGCCGGACCTCGAACCCGCTGCACTACCGGCGACGCTCGTCACTGCCGGGACCGGAGCGTACTGCCTCGAGGAAGTGGCCGAATTGACGCCTCGGGCGCAGTCCGTGGTCGTCGGTGGGCTCGACGCCGGGAGCCGGGGGGGGAACTCCAACTGATTGCCACGACCTCGCTGTCGCCTCGCTCTGCAGTCGAGTCAGGGCGCCTTCGTGCGGACCTCTGGAATCGCTTGGCTTCGCTTCAACTGGTGTTGCCGCCACTGCGCGAACGCCGTGAGGACATCGAGGATCTGACCGACGTCTTCCTGAGACGGGCAGCCAGAGAGCATGGGCTGCACCCTCCCGTCCTGAGTCGCGCAGCGGCGGCTTGGTTGGCGTCCCGTACATGGCCCGGGAACGTCCGCGAGCTCCGCACCGCCCTCGAACGGGCGCTGCTAATGAGCGAGGGACGCGTGATCGGCGAACGGGACGTCAGGCGCGCCTGCAGCGAGGAACGCGCAGGGCGCCGTGACACGCTGGCGCTCGAGCGGGTCGAGGAGGCGCTGGCGCAGGCGGGAGGCAACAAGTCCCGCGCGGCGCAGGCGCTGGGCATCAGCCGCTTTTCGCTGTACCGCGCGCTGGCGCGCAGCAATGTTCGAGCCTGACTACGCAGTCAGGTCGGGTCGCGAGCACCGAGCTGCAGCGTCTTGATCTTCTGATACAACGTGCTGCGCGGAATGCCGAGCCTGTGGGCGGCAAGTTCGACGTTCCAGCCTTCCGCCTCCAGCACGGCCTGGATGTGGCGCCGTTGCAGCGCCTCCAAGGTCAGGGGACCGCCCACCAATAACCCCGTCGACGCTTCGACCGCGGGCGCGCGAAAGCGCACGTCACTGGCTCGGATGACACCGTCCGTACACATAATCGCCGCGCGCTGAATGACGTGGTGGAGTTCGCGAATGTTCCCTGGCCAGTGATGGTCCAGCAGTTCTGCCATGGCGTCCGGCGCAATGCAGAGGCTGGCCCGACCGAGGTCAGCGGACACGGCAGCGGCTAGCCGGATCGCGAGCGCCGGAACGTCGTCCATCCGCTCGCGGAGTGACGGGCACCGAAGCGTCAGCGTGTTGATCCGGAACAGCAGATCTTGGCGGAAGCGGCCCGCCGATACCAGCTGGTTCAGCTCCGTGTTCGACGCCGCGACGAATCGCGCGTCGCTGTGCCGCTCGAGCACGCTACCCAAGCGGCGGAAGCGCCCATCCTCGACGACCTTCAATAACCGCGGCTGGACAGTCAGATCGAGATCGGCAATCTCGTCGAGGAACATCGTACCGCCGTGCGCCGCCTCGATCAAGCCGACCTTGGACGTCGCTGCGCCCGTGAACGCCCCCCTCTCGAAACCGTATAGCTCGGACTCGAACAGCTCTTTGGACAAGCTCGAGCAATTGACGTCGATGAAAGGTCCACGGGCGCGCACGCTCTCATCGTGTAGCCAGCGCACCAGGATGCCCTTGCCGGTGCCTGTCTCGCCGGTGACGAGCACCGGCACGTCGGTTCGCGCCGCGATGGCCGCATCCTCGGCCAGTTGGCGAATCGCTGGCGATAGCCCCACGAAGGGCTTAGCCTCGATGACGTGGCCGCCCATCCGGTGGCTGGCGCGGCGAGAAACCCCCAGAGCTCGTCTGAGGGCGTGTCGCATCGTGCCCCCGTTGAGTGGGCGATTCAGGAAGGCGTTGGCCCCGTGCCGCATGGCTTCCACCGCCAACTCAACGTGGTCGGGTTCGGTCACGACCACGACTGGGGCCGGCGACGGCGGCCCCAATCTGGCCGCCATGACGTCGATCGCCGTACCATCCTCGAGTTGCGCATCGCTCACGACGAGGGCTGGAGGCCCGTCAGCCGTGATGACGGCGGCGGCCTCTGCCACTGTGGCCACCCCTTTCACCCGCAACTCGGTTTTTCCGAGGGCGTCCGAGACGACGCTAACAGTCCCGCCTATCGAACTGACCACGATAACGTATTCGGAAGTCTGCACTTTGCTGTTTCCTGTCGTTCACGCTCGGCTCCTGGGGGGAGCGATGACACGCGACGCTACATGACGATGAATAGCACTTTGAGATCAACTTTGAACTGCAACACTGACTACTGACCATAGAAGCATTCCTCCGGCGTGCGAAACCCCAAGCGCTTGCGTGGGCGGCGATTGAGGT
>NZ_JALHPM010000208.1:0-10405 GCF_022842525.1 Luteitalea sp. | reverse complement strand
AGCCTGGGCGGCCCCGGCCGTGCCACGGGCCTGCCCCCTGCCGGCCGTCTGGCCCGCGACGACCGCGGGGGCGATGGCGCGCGTCCGGCATGTCCGGCGCGCCTGGCGTGCACTGCCTGCCGCCCCGATCTGTCCTGCCTTCACCTGGATTCCGCCGCATCACGGAGATCGCACTCGCATGACCCATCACGAACTGCTCGACGTCACCGCGCTGCTCGAGGAGGCCACTCGCGACGAGGAGGCGCTCGCCACGGCCTGCCGTTCGGTGCGGCATCACACCCAGGCCGACCACGCAGCGATCCTCGTGGCCCAGGGCGGAGACGCCCGCCTCATGGCCAGCGACGGCACGCCGGGCGATTCCCTGCAGGCGTGGCGCCCGCTCTGCCACGCCGACGCCCCCGAGGCCGTGGCCTCGACGTTCGGCTGGCATGCCGTCGGGAAGCAGGCGCTGGAGGCAGGCGGCTGGCTGTTCGTGTGCGCGCGCTGGCCGACACGCGACGCGGCCCAGCCCCGGCAGGCGCTGCTGCCCGTGTTCGCACGGCTCGTCGCGAGTCACGTGCGACCGTTGCCGCCCGCAGTGGTGGCGGCGCCCGGGCTCCAGCAGACCCTGGTGGGCGACAGCACGGTGATGCGCGACGTCCGCACGCAGATCGCGCTGGCGGCGCGCGCCCCGTTCCCCGTGCTGGTGCGCGGGGAGAGCGGGTGCGGCAAGGAACTGGCCGCGCGGGCGATCCACGCCCTCGGGCAGCGTCGCCACCGGCGCTGTGCGGCCATCAACTGCGCCGCCCTGCCTGACGAACTGCTGGAATCCGAGTTGTTCGGCCATGTGCGCGGGGCCTTCACGGGCGCGGCCACCGACCGGGCCGGGCTGTTCGACGAGGCCGATGGCGGCACGCTGTTCCTGGACGAAGTGGGTGAGCTCGGCGGCCGTGCGCAGGCCAAGCTGCTCCGGGTCTTGCAGGATGGCGAGGTGCGTCGCGTCGGCGAGAACCAGGCCCGCCGCGTCGACGTGCGGATCATCGCCGCGACCAACGTCTCGCTCGAAGAGGCCGTCCGCCGCGGCACCTTCCGCGCCGACCTCTTCTACCGCCTCGACGTCGTCCGCGTCCGGATGCCCGCCTTGCGTGAGCGTCGCGAGGACATCCCGATGCTGGCGCGTCACTTCTGGCAGGACTGCACGGCGCGTGTCGGCAGCCGGGCCCGGCTCGAAGGGCGCGTGCTCGAGGCGCTGATGCGGTACGACTGGCCAGGCAATGTGCGGCAACTGCAGAACACGCTGGCCGCCCTCGCGGTGCGCGTGGCGCCGCGTGGGCGGGTCCGCGTCGACGACCTGCCGCCGGACGTGCGGCGACTGGAGACCGCCATGCCCTATCTGGTCCGCACGGGGCTGGACGCCGCCCGCCGCGAGTTCGAGGCGACGTTCGTGCGCGACGCGCTGAGCCGGGCCGGCGGCCGGCCCTCGCAGGCCGCGCGCGACCTCGGGTTGACGCGGCAGGGGCTGAGCAAGCTGGTGCGGCGCCTCGGCCTCGACGAAGAGACCGCCAGCACTCGACTACCATAGCGGCCGTCCATGCTGCGCTTCCTGACCCGGCGTCTGCTGCTCACGATCCCCGTGCTGCTGGGGGTGGCGACGCTCGTCTTCACGCTGATCCACCTGGTGCCGGGCGATCCCGCCGTGTCCATGCTCGGGGAGGCGGCGACACCGGCCGACGTCGCGGCGTTGCGGGCCCGGCTCGGGCTCGACGACCCGCTACCGACGCAGTACGCCCGCTTCCTGGCCGACGCGGCGCGCGGGCACCTCGGACTGTCGCTGCGCACGGGCCGGCCGGTCACCACCGAGCTGTCGGAGAAGCTGGGCGCCACGGCGCTGCTCGCGGTCACGGCCATGGTGGTGGCCCTGCTGGTCGCCGTGCCCCTCGGCATCATCGCCGCGGTCCGGGCCAACACCTGGGTGGACAACCTCGCGATGGCGCTGGCGCTGGTCGGCGTCTCGATGCCCAATTTCTGGCTGGGCCCGCTGCTGGCGCTGCTGTTCGGCGTCCACCTCGGATGGTTGCCCATCTCCGGGCGCGGTCCCTCCACCGAGATGTTGATCGGGTCGATCCCGCGGGTGCCACCCGAATACCTGGTGCTGCCGGCGACGACGCTCGGGCTGGCGCTGGCGGCGATTCTGGCCCGGATGACGCGCGCCAGTCTGGTCGAGGAACTGAAGGAACTGTACGTGCGGGCCGCGCGATCGCGCGGGCTGTCGCGACGTCGCACGGTGCTGCGCCATGCGTTGCGCAACGGGCTGATTCCCATCATCACGATCGTCGGTCTGCAGTTCGGTGCGGTCCTGACCGGCACGATCATCACCGAGACGATCTTCGCGTGGCCGGGGCTGGGACGCCTGCTGATCCAGTCGATCCAGTTCCGCGACTACCCGATGGTGCAGGGGTGCATCCTGCTCATCGCCGTCACCTACGTCGCCGTCAACCTGCTGACCGACCTGGCCTACGGGCTGGCCGACCCGCGGATTCGCTACGAATGAACCTGCGCATCGGACTCGCGCTCGTGGCCATCGCCGTCGTCGTGGCCCTGGCCGGCCCGTGGATCGTGGCGGCGGACCCGCGGGCGCAGGAACTTGCGCTCCGGCTGGCCGGCCCGACGCTGGCCCATCCCCTCGGCCTCGATGAACTGGGACGCGACATCCTGGCGCGGCTCGTGGCCGGGGCGCGCGTCTCTTTGCTGGTCGGCGTCGCCGTCGTCTCCGTCTCGGCGCTGCTCGGGCTCGTGGTCGGTGGCATCGCCGGGTATGCGGGCGGGTGGGTGGACACGGCGATCGGCCGGGTCATCGACGTGCTGATGGCGTTCCCCGGGATCCTGCTCGCCATCGCACTGGTGGCGGCGCTCGGGCCGAGTCTGCGCAACGTGGTGATCGCCCTGGCGGCCATCGGCTGGGTAGGCTACGCACGACTGGTGCGCGGTCAGGTCCTCAAGGCGCGCGAGTTCGAATACGTTCAGGCCGCCCGCAGCCTGGGGGCGTCGGCCCCGCGGGTGCTGGTGCGGCACGTGCTGCCGTCTGCCTATCCCGCGGTGATCGTGCAGGCGACCCTCGGCATGGCGGGCGCCATCGTCGCCGAGGCGTCGCTCAGTTTTCTCGGACTCGGCGTGCAGCCCCCGACACCGAGCTGGGGGGCGATGCTCGACGCCGGCCGCAGCCACCTGCTTGACGCGCCCCACCTGACGATCTTCCCCGGGGTGGCGATTGCGTTGCTCGTCCTGGGCTTCAACTTCCTCGGCGACGGCCTCCGCGACCGGATCGACCCACGGCAGAGCCGGTGACCGGAACATTTCTGTCCTTGCGGTGTCCAACCTGACATCGGTACGCTCAGGAGGTGACCGCAGGGTGGCAGGGGAACTCTCGATGAAGCCCGTCACGCTCGACTGGTCGAGCGTCAGCGACGCCGAGGCCGCATTGGTCTCCCGGTGTCTCGCCGGCGACGAACAGGCCTGCACGGAACTGGTGGAGAGCCATCAGCGCATGGTCTACCAGCTCGCCTTCCACCTGCTGGGAGACAAGGAAGAGGCCCTCGACCTCTCGCAGGACGTCTTCCTGACCGTCTTCCGCATGCTCGACCGCTTCCGCGGTCAGTCCGCCCTCCGGACCTGGATCTACCGCATCGTCGTCAATCAGGCCCGCAATCGCCAGCGCTGGTGGCGCCGTCGCTACCAGTCGGCGCAGGTGCCCCTCGACGTGCACGTCTCCGAGCACGGCGAGCTGTCGTCGCCGCGCGACGACTGCGGACCGGAGAGGCTGCTGCGCCAGAAGGAACAGGCCGACCGCGTGTGGCAGGCCCTGCGTGACCTGCCGTTCGACCAACGCACGGCGCTGGTGCTTCGGGAGATCGACGGCCTCAGCTACGAAGAGATCGGGTATTCGCTGAACGTGGCCGTCGGTACGGTCAAGTCGCGACTGGCGCGAGCGCGCCAGTTGCTGCGGGCGGAGTTGCAGCCGTGACCAGCCTCAATGCGTGCACGGCCGTCCAGGAGCAGTTGTCGGCATTCCGGGACGGCGAGTTGTCGGTGGCCGACCACCTCGATGTCGGGCAGCACCTCAATCACTGCGCCGCCTGCCGGCGCGTGCTGGACGAACTCGACGACCTGGGCGTCGTGATCCGTCGCGAAGCGACGCTCATGGCGGCGGCCGTCGGCGACGAGCCCGTGCGGCACGGCCTGGCCAGCGCCGTCGTCAGTCGCGTGCGGGCCGAAGAGCAGCAGTCGTGGCCCGTCCGGGTGCGCGAGGCCTTCGACGACATGCATCTCGTGTGGGCCGGGCTGTGCGCGACGGCCGCCGTCGTGGTCTGCGCCGGCCTGGCCGCCGGCATCGTGCTCCTGGCGCCGGCCGACCAGCGCAGTGACTCGCTGCGCGCCCTGATCGCCATGATGGCCTCGCCGGGCACCGACCTCGAGCCGCTGCCGCTGGCGCCCGGGATGGAAGCCCCGCGGGTGTCCGCCGAGGCGGTGCTGCCGCTGATGCTGGCCAGCGACCTGACGCTGGCCACGGACCAGGACGTGGAATTGGCGATTTCCGCCGTCGTGACCCGCGAGGGGCGCATCGAGCGCACCCAGCAACTCGAGGGCACGCCGAACCGGCAGCTCGTGCAGTCGCTGGAGGACGCCGCGCGCTTCCATCCGGCCAGCCGCGCGGGCAGCCCGGTGGCCGTGAGTCTGATCTGGCTCGTG
This sequence comes from Luteitalea sp., assembly GCF_022842525.1. NCBI lineage: Bacteria > Pseudomonadati > Acidobacteriota > Vicinamibacteria > Vicinamibacterales > Vicinamibacteraceae > Luteitalea > Luteitalea sp. Next base: position 5,680 of record NZ_JALHPM010000208.1, on the reverse strand, counting down.
AGCCACACGACCGTGCGGCCCACCATCATCAAGCCGCAGTCGGCACGGCAGGTGCCGGCCGACCTCTCCACCTAGGCCGCGCGAGGCACCGCGGCTCCTCGCGCGGGCCGCGCGCCTACTTGCGCCGGTCGACTTCCAGCGTCGCGAGGTTGGCAAGGCTGTCGGTCGCCCGCAGGACGACCGGCCCCTCGCCGAGGTCGGCGGTCGGCACACTGAAGCGCTCCCGAAGCCCGTCCAGGGCCCCATCCTCCGGGAAGACCGGGCGCCACTGCCCGCTGCCGAGCAGGACATCGACCCGGTCCAGCGTGGAGGCGGCGTCGGTCACCTCGAAGCGCAGCACGTCGGCCGCGCCTCGCGCGGTGCCCGTCGTTGCCTCCCGGACACGGATCGACGGCGGCGTGTTGTCGACCGTGAGCGGGCCGGCTTCACGCTCGCCCTGCAGCGCGGACGCAACGGGATTGGCGCGGTGGTCGCCGGCGACCACGCGCACCATGTAGCGGCCATCGGGCAGCAGGGACGTGTCCCAGGCGTAGACGGCGCCCACCAGGTCCCTGGCCAGCACCCGCCAGTCGTCGGTGCCGACCCGGCGCACCGCCACCTGGTAGCGGAGGTCGTCCTTGTCAGGATCGCTGGCGTCCCACTGGAACGTCTGGAAGCCCTTCTGGAACAGCCGTCGCCCGACCGCGGCCGCGGTGGCCGTCGGCGTCGCCGCGGCAATCGCCTGGTCACGCGCCGGGGCCGGCGTGGTCGACAGGTAGCCCGCGAGGTCCGGCGGTTCCTGTGTGGCGTAGGGCTGCTGGAACACCACACCGGGCGGGTGGATGGTGAGGCTCGTCAGCTTCGGACGCTGATTGCGCGGCAGATACGTCAGCGTGACGTGGTCGAGGATGGGCGTCCCGGCCATCGTCACCTTCCACTGGAGGTAGCGCGCGGGCGGGCTGGCGATGCGCTGCACGCCCTCGTCGTCGCGCACGCCGGTCCAGTCGGCCCACGTGTCGTCGGGCGTCGACGTGTTGCCACTGCGCGTCGAGAAGGTGACCGTGCTGCCCGCGGGCTGCGTCCCTTCCCAGCGCAACAGGCCCCATGTCGCGCCCGTCGTCGCATCCTTGACCTCGGAGGTGTAGGTCCCGGTCGCGGCCGCCGTCCCCGCCAGTTCGATGATCTTGCCGGGGTTCGACGCCAGCAGCAGATAGCGGTCGCCACGCGGCACGATGCGCGTCAACTGCCGTCCCGGGACCTGGGCGATGCGCGCCGTCCGCACGGGATCGCCGTCGAGCGCATAGACGACGCCGTTGTCGGCCGCAATCAGCAACTGGCCCGACGCCGTGGCGTGGAGGTCGAAGGGCAGTTCCCCGGTGGCCTCCCAGTAGGTGTCGAGCAGGCCATTGGCGCCGAGTCGATACACCGCGCCCCGCGTCGCGCCACCGGCACTGGCGGCAGCGGTCGCGGTCGAAGCGGCCGGCGCGGCGCTCACCGTCGTGGCGTCGCCGATGGCGATGACGGTGACCTCGGTGCTGACCGACGCGGTCGGCGTGGACGAGGCCGCCGGCGGCGCGGCGGGACTGCTGGCCGGGGCCGCCCCGGGCGAGACGGCCAGGATCCACGTGGCCCCGTTGGCCCCGGGCCGGATGGCCTGGACCTGCGTGAACGGCCCGTCGAGCAGGGCGAACGCCTTGCCCGCGGCGGGCACGCGATAGAGCCGCCCCGGGCTGTCGGTGCCGACGAGCAGGTCGCCGTTGTCGCTCACCGACAACGCCGTGACGTTGGCCGCCGCGCTCTCGAACACCTTCGTCGGCGCGCCACCCGACCGCGGCACCCGGTAGACGCGCCCCTTGCCGCCGGTGGCTACGTAGACCTGCTGCTCCTTGTCGACCGCGAGGGCCCACACGTAGGTCTCCTCCGGATCGAAGAACACCGTGGCCGTGCCGTTCGCGGTGATGCGGTAGACCTTGCCGTCGGGCGAGGTGGCCGCCAGCAGGGCATCGCCATGCCAGGCCAGCGCATGGACCTGCAGGTCGTCGCTGTCCCAGAACACGCGCGCCGTGTCGCCCGAGAGCGCCAGCACCTGGCCGTCGTTGCCCGATCCGACGTACACCGTGCCGTCGGGCGCGGGCACCGCGGTCCACAGCGCCGGCGACGGATCGTCGTGCACCACGCGCACGGTCGGGCCGAGGGTCAGCCTGCCGTCGCGCGTGATCGCGACCTGCTCGCCGCGCCCGGCCATCCACTGCTCGGTGCTGCTGATCTCCCAGCGTGACGGACCCGCGGCACGCACGGGCAGGGTGACCACGGCCGCGGCGGCGGCCAGTGTCAGGAACAGACGGGACACATGTGTCATGAAAGGCTTACGGAGCGAGAGGAGAGAGGGTGAGCGTGCGCTGACCGGTGGCGACGGCATCGGCCGGCAGTTCCCACTCGCCGAGGACGTCGTGATCGAGGGTCGTGGTGACCACACCGGGCGTGGCGCCCAGGATCTGCATCACGCTGCCAGGCAGCGCGGGCAGGTCGTGCCCGTTGATGACCGATCCGGCCGCCGAGCGGGTGAGGCGAACGTACCAGCGGTCGCCTCGCCGCGCCTTGTTCAGCAACTGGACGAGCTCGACCACCGACCGCGCCTGCTCCAGCGACCGCCGCCGGCCTTCCAGCTGCGCCAGTGTCGCGCCGTCGATGATCTGCACCTGCAGGGGCCCCGTCGCGGTGGCCGGAATGGGGAGGCGCAGACGGTGCATCTGCGGGGCGCTGCGGAAGTTCCGTGTCTCGACCATCAGCGTGACGGTGTCGCCGGCGTGCGGCCGCGGCTCGGCGATCCAGGCGCGGTCCAGCCGCGTCGAGCGCTGCCGCTCGTCGGTGTCGACGTCGAGCGCGATGCGCCCGATGTGCGGCGTGCCGAGATCGCTGCGCAGGACGGCCGACAGGGGCGCGGCCAGCGAGGCTGCCGCCATGGTCACGGCGCTGTCGCCGCCGAACACGTTGTCGAGGCGCAGGGTCGACGCGCCGATGTCGGCCGATCCCTTGAGACGAATCGTCGACGCCCCCACCTCGCGCTGGTACGACTGCAGCACGTTGGCCACCGCCGCGAACACGATCAGCGGCGAGAAGAGCTGATCCTCGGCCACCTCGAACGTGAACTGGCGCGAGGCCGAGCCGTTGGCCCGCATCGCGACCGTCATCGGGATGGTGCGTGGCGTGACGCCGAGGGTGCCGGCGATGGCCGTGGCGCGATCCTGATCCATCACGCCCATCACGTCACCCAGTTGCGCCAGCTTGATCGAGTTCAACAGGCTGGGAATGACCGCGACGACGCGGGCGCGGGTCATGGGGAGCTGCGCCGGCCCGAGGTTGAAGAAGGGGTGCCCGAAGGCCAGCACGCGCGCGCCGTCGACACTGGTGACCGTGCCCGTGGCCCCGAGGGAGAGGTCGCCGCTGACGAGGCTGACGCCGACGGCATCACCCGCCTGCAGCGGCGCCGGATCGGCAGCCGCCCGGCCGACGGCACTGCCGGCCGACACCGGCGCGAAGCCTGCGGTCCCCAGCGTATCGGACAGCCATGCGCCGATGGTGCCCGAGAATCCCCCCATCGACAGCGGCGTGGCGATGGGGCGCAGCACCGGGCTGCTGACCGCGTCCAGCCCGAGGCCCTGCAGTGCCATCGGCGAGAGCGTCACGCCGCCCCGTCCGGGAATCGACGCGAGGAAGGCGTCCCGCAGCGCGTCCGCTGTGAGCGGTGTGTCCAGCGGCAGGGTCGAGACCGTGCGTGGCGCCTGGGACGCCGTCGCGGCCGTCGCATCCACCATCTCGGCGATCGGCGTGATGCCGGCGATGGGCGCCTTGGCGAACTGGCCCATCGAGTAGGCGACCGCGCCAACCAGGCGCCCGTCGATGTAGACCGGGCTGCCGCTCATGCCGGCGATGACGCCGGTGTGCTCGAGCCCGGCCCCCTCGAGGCGGGCCAGGATGACCTGACGCTTCGGCCCGATCACGCCGTCGAGCACGCCCAGCACGTGCGCCTTGAACGTCACCCGCTCCCCGTCGTCCATGCGCGTCACTCCCTCGCCGACCTGGCCGCGCCGGATCTCTGAGACGGGGAAGGTCGTGCCGACCGCACCGACCGGCGCCACCAGCGGGGTGAGTCGACCGGGCACGGGCGCCAGGCACAGCAGGAGCGCGGAGCAGGCGGCAAGGCCGCCGCGAAGCAGGCGATCAGTCACAAGGGGGGAGTCCGGCAAGATGAGTTCGGTTATGACACGCGGTCAGAAGAGGGTCAAGCAACGGGCGGCGCCCATCACCATGTTGGACGCACGTTGACGATGTTCGGACGAGTCTGGTAGGGTCTCTTGGTCATGCCCGGCGTTGCTCCGTCGTTCTTCGTCTCTGGATTTGCTGCCCCCCGTGCGTCGTTTCCGGCGCGCTATTGGTGGTGGTGCACGTCCACAGCCGAGGGCGCGGCCGCCTAGCCGCACATTGACCAGTAGCGACTCGAACGAGTATCTGGCGCCCCTCGGCTACCTGCCGACGGGGCGTTTTCTTTTGTCCGCGCGTACGTGACACGCCCGCGCGCCGAAGTGCTGGAATGCCGTCATGCCGAATGCCGTACTGCCAAAGGCTCTTCCGAAGGCCGACGGCCGAAGGACGAAGGCCGTCAGGGACTGATGTCGATCCTCCCCGTGACACTCGTGGCCACGCTGGCCGACCTCACTGCCGAGGCCCTGTCGACGGCACGTGACGAGGCGCTGCGCGCGGCCGACCTCGTCGAGTTCCGGCTCGACCGCCTGCCCGCCCTGCCACTCGGCGACATCCTCGGGGACGCGGCGCCGCGCGCCATCGTCACGCTGCGGCCCGTCCGTGAAGGCGGCGCCTTCACCGGCCCCGACGCCGAGCGGGACACCGTGCTGCGCGAGGCACTCGCCCGGGGCGCGGCGTTCGTCGACATCGAGTGGGACGCGGCCTTCGGCGACGCCGTCATCGCCGCGTTCCCGGGGCGCGTCGTCCTGTCCCGGCACGATTTCGCCGGCATGCCGGCCGACCTGGGCGCGGTGGTGCGCGAGTTGGCGGCGCGTCACCCCGCGGTGGTGAAGCTGGCGGTGACGCCGACCAGGCTGAGCGACCAGCTCGGCTTCGCTCGGGTCGCGGCCGCGTCATCGGGGGTGCCCGTCGTCCTGATCGCGATGGGAGCCGTGGGGCTGCCCTCGCGGCTGCTGGCCGAGCGGTTCGGGTCGCGCTGGACCTACGGCGGCGCGGCCATCGCGCCGGGGCAGGTGCGGCCGGACGTGATGCGGGCCCGCTATCGCGTCGGCCAGCACACGCCGTCCACGCAGATCTTCGGTGTCGCGGGGCGACCGATCAGTCATTCGTGGTCGCCGACGCTGCACAATGCCGCGCTGCAGGCGTTGGGCATCGATGGGGTGTACGTGCCGCTGGAGGCGCAGGACATCGATGACCTGCTGACGATGGCGGACGCCCTCGGCGTGCGCGGCCTGAGTGTCACGGCGCCCTTCAAGCTCGACGCGCTGGCGCGCGCGGTGTCGGCCGACGCCCTCGCGACGCGGCTCGGGGCCGCCAACACGCTCACGCGCACGGCAGCCGGCTGGGTGGCACGCAACACCGATGTCGAAGGCTTCCTGCACCCGCTCCGGTCCAGGCACCCGCTGGCGGGCGCCCGCGTCGCGGTGCTCGGCGGCGG
>NZ_JALHPM010000207.1:0-10450 GCF_022842525.1 Luteitalea sp. | reverse complement strand
GACGCGAGAGCGCGTTCGGCCGACTGGGCGAGGCGACGGCCCCGCGAGGTCGACGGCTCGACGGGCACGGTGATGGCCCCATCGGCGATGAAGCCGTCCAGTTGCGGCGTCACGTCGATCTTGACCAGATCGCCGGCCCGCAGGCGCGTGCGGGTCGGCAAGCCGTGGACCACGGCGTCGTTGACGCTGATGAACGCCGCGCAGGGGGCGTCATAGACCACGACCGGCGCGGCGCGTGCCCCATGACGCCGGAGGATGTCGGCGCCGACGGCCTCGATGTCGGCCGGGGTCGCGCCGGGGACCACGGCCTCGCGCATCGCGGCAAGGGCGTCGGCCACCACCCGGCCGGCACGCTGCATGCCGGCAAGCTCGTCCTGGGTCGTGATGGACATGGGTCGACGATATCACTGCGTCGCGAGACGGGTAGGGCCCGCTCTCCGAGCGGGCCGTCACAGGTCGTGGTCTGGATGGTGATGGCGGTCTGACGATGACGGCCGGCTCGGAGAGCCGGCCCTACCCTGTTCCTTTCCCCTTCGGCATTCGGCATTCGGCGTTCGGCATTTCTTTGATACCGTTCTTCAGCTTCCGCCGTCGCGGGGCACACAGAGGAGCGAGACGCACGTGCAGGGAGTGTTTTCGGTACTCGCCACGCCGTTCAGGCAGGGCGCCGACGTGGATGTGGAGAGCTTGCGGCGGTACGTCGAGCACTTCATCGGGGCGGGCGTGACGGGGTTCACGGCCCTGGGGGTCCTCGGCGAGGCCGCACGCCTCACCGAGCGCGAGCGCGCGCTGGTGCTCGACACGGTGCTCACCCAGGTCAACGGGCGCGTTCCGGTCGTGGTCGGGACCACCACCGAAGGGCTGCACACCTGCCTCGAACTGAGCAAGGCCGCCCAGCAGGCCGGCGCGACGGCCGTGATGGTGAGCCCCCCGCGGGCGCCGAAGCTGAACTCGGCCAGCGTGAAGGCCCATTTCGCCGCCCTCGCCGACGCACTGACGATCCCGATCGTCATCCAGGATTTCCCGCCCGTGTCGGGCTTCACGATGGAAGCCTCGCTGCTCGTGCAGATTGCCCGGGAGATCCCCGCGGCGCGCACCATCAAGCTCGAGGACCCGCCGACGCCCCTCAAGACGGCCCGTCTCCTCGACGCGGCCGGCGACATGCCCCTGACCATCTTCGGTGGCCTGGGCGGCGTCTACCTGCTCGAGGAGTTGATGGCCGGGTCGGCTGGGGCCATGACCGGCTTCGCCTTCCCCGAGATCCTCGTCGGCATCGTCAGCCGCTGGCATGCCGGCGACACGGAAGGAGCCGCCGACCTGTTCTACAAGACCGTGCCGCTCATGCGTCTCGAGTTCCAGGAAGGCATCGGCATGGCCGTGCGCAAGGAGGTGCTCAAGCGTCGTGGTCTCATCGCCGACGCCTCCACGCGGGCACCCGGCGCCACCATCGACCCCGGCACGAAGGCGGCGCTCGACCGCTTGATCACGTGGACCGCCGCACAGGAAGGACTCGCATGGATCTCGGCTTGACGGGCAAGGTGGCGATGGTGGGTGGTGCGAGCCGCGGGCTGGGCCTGGCGGTGGCGCGCGCACTGGTGGCCGAGGGCGCGCAGGTCTCCATCGCCTCGCGCGATGCGCTCCGCATCGATGCGGCCGCCGCCGCGCTGCGCGAAGGCACGCCCGGCGCGCAGGTGCTGGCGGTGCCAGCCGACCTGCGGACGGCCGACGACATCACGACGTGGCACGAGGCGACGCTGGAACGCTTCGGCGGCGTGGACCTGCTGTTCGTGAACACCGGTGGGCCGCCGCCCGGGCCGGTGCTGTCCTTCGACGACCACGCGTGGCAGCAGGCCGTCGACCTGCTGCTGCTGAGCGCCATTCGCATGGTGCGGCTCGCGGTGCCGGTGATGGCCTCACGCGGTGGCGGCAGCATCCTGATGACGACGTCGTCGGCCGTCAAGGAGCCAATTCCCAACCTCGCGCTGTCCAACGTGGTGCGGGCCAGCGTGTCGGCGCTGGTGAAGACGCTGTCGAACGAACTGGCGCCCCAGCGCATCCGGGTCAACAACCTGGTGCCTGGCCGGATTGACACCGACCGTGTGCGGGAACTGGACGAGGGCCGGGCGAAAGCGGCGAGCATCAGTCTCGAGGAACAGCGCACCCGCATGGAAGCGACCATTCCGCTCGGCCGCTACGGCGCCCCCGACGAATTCGGCAAGGCCGCGGCCTTCCTGCTGTCGGACGCGTCGGCCTACACGACCGGAGCCATCGTGCAGATCGACGGTGGCCTGCTCAAGGGCGTCTGGTAAGGAGCGACGAACATGCATCCTGTGCGCAGCCTGCTGCTCGCCGCGTCCGAGAACCGGTGGATGCGGGCCAACGCCACTACCCTGCCGGTCTTCCGCAAGGCCGTGAAACGCTTCATGCCCGGCGAGCGGCTGGACGACGCCCTCGAGGCGGCCGACACGCTGCGCCGGCAGGATCGCATCGCCACGATCTTCACGCGCCTCGGCGAGAACGTCACCGAGATGGCCGAAGCCGACGCCGTCACCGAGCACTACCTCGAGGCGTACGGCCGCATCGCCCAGGCCGGCCTCGACACCCAGATCTCGGTCAAGCTGACGCAACTCGGCCTCGACATCGACCCGGCGCGGTGTCGCGACCACGTCCGGCGACTGGCGGCCCGCGCGGCGGAACAGGGGGCGATCCTCTACATCGACATGGAGCAGCATCCCTATGTCGATGCCACGCTGGCGCTGTATCACGCCGTGCTCGCCGAGTACCCCAACGTCGGCGTGTGCCTGCAGGCGTACCTGTATCGCACCGCGAAGGATCTCGAGGCCATCATCGGGGCCGGTGGGGCCGTGCGCCTCGTGAAGGGCGCCTACAAGGAACCTGCGAGCGTCGCCTTCCCGAAGAAGGTGGACGTCGACGCCAACTACCTCTCGCTGGCGAAGGCGATGATCGGCGAACCGGCACGGACCCGCGGCTTCCGCGCCGTGTTCGGCACCCACGACGTGTCGATCATCGATGCGATCCAGCAGCACGCCAAGGCCACCGGCGTGCCCAACGACGCCTGCGAGTTCGCGTTGCTCTACGGCATCCAGCGCAGCGTGCAGCAGCAACTCGGGCGCGACGGCTACGGGCTGCGCGTGCTGATCAGCTACGGCGAGTACTGGTTCCCGTGGTACATGCGGCGCCTGGCCGAGCGCCCCGCCAACGTCTGGTTCGTCGCTCGCACGATGTTTGCCAGGTAGTCGGAAACCGGGAACCGGGCACCGGCAACCGGGCCACGGCGGCTGACGTCTGGTTCAGGCGTCCTTGAACGGTTGCACCAGCAGGCGGTCGAGTCGCTGGTCGTCGGCACTGCGGAAGTGCGAGACGCCGAGGGTCATCGTCTCGTGCGGCTCGGTCGGCTGGTCGCGGTAGGTGCCGAAGAGGCGGTCCCACCACGGCACGTTGAAGCCGTAGTTGTGGTCGGCCTCCCGGCGGTCTACCGAGTGATGCACGCGATGCATGTCCGGCGTGACGACGAGCAGGCGCAGGACGCGGTCCACCGGCGCCGGCAGGGCGAGGTTGGCGTGGTTGAACATCGACGTCGCGTTCAGCAGCACCTCGAACAGGATCACCGCACCGACCGGGGCGCCGATGGCGACGGTCGCGATCCCCTTCAGTCCCAGTGACAGCAGATACTCGAGCGGATGGAATCGCACGCCTGTCGTGACGTCCACATCGACGTCGGCGTGGTGCACCCGATGCAAGGGCCAGAGCCACGGCACCTTGTGCATGGCCACGTGCTGGGCATAGACGAGCAGGTCGAGCACGACGATGCTGCCGACCCAGGCGACGGCCGTCGGCTGCGGCCACGCGTGGAGGAGGCCCCAGCCGCGTGATTCGGCCAGCACGGCCGCCGTCACCGCCCCGGCCGGCGCAGCCACGCGCATGGCGACGGCGCCGATCCCGACCAGCGCCAGATTGCCGGGCCACCGACGCCCGCGGTGCAGCTCGCGCCGCCGCTTCGGCCGGAGGGCCTCGGCCAGTGCCATCCCGCCCAGCACGCCCACGAACACCGCCAACCGGATTGCCGCCTCGCCCGTCATCGTCCTCCCAGAGTATGCTGTGCGCGTTCCCCGACTCCGTGCCGGCGTCTTGCCAGTGCCCGCCGACACCCCGTCGGGCATGGCTTCCTTACCGTACGACGCTCACGGAGAGTCCCATGACCCGCCAACCCTCGCGGCGACGCTTTCTCGCCCATTCCGCGGCTGGTGCCGCAGCCACCCTCGGCGCCGCGGCCAGCGGCGCGTCCGTGCTCTCCGCGCAGTCGCAGGACCGCGTGGCCGGGGCCAACCGGCGCGTCCGGGTCGGACTCATCGGCTGCGGCGGCATGGGCAACAGCGACCTCCGCGACATGCTCAAGGCCGGGGCCCAGTTGGTGGCGCTGTGCGACGTCGACGACCGCCAGGTGACCAAGACCGCCGCCAGCATGGCGAAGATGTTCAACCAGACCGCCGAGCTGACGACGCGGGATTTCCGCAAGGTCCTCGATCGCAAGGACATCGACGCCGTGATCGTCGGCACCCCGGACCACTGGCACGCGCTGCCGACGGTGATGGCCTGCCAGGCCGGCAAGGACGTGTACGTCGAGAAGCCGCTCGCCCTGACCATCGGTGAAGGCCGCGTGATGGTGGATGCCGCCCGCACGCACGGCCGCGTCGTGCAGATGGGCACGCAGCAGCGCAGCGCGAAACATTTCGCCGACGCCGTGGCCTACGTCAAGAGCGGCGCGCTCGGCAAGATTCGCCTCGTGAAGACCTGGGCCTACCAGGACTGGATGGGCAACATCCCGCACAAGCCGGATGGCGCCGCCCCCGCCGAGGTCGACTACGACATGTGGCTCGGGCCCGCGAAGCAGCGGCCGTACAACGAGAACCGCTTCCACTTCAACTTCCGCTGGTACTACGACTACTCCGGTGGACTGATGACCGACTGGGGCGCCCACATGATCGACATCGCCAACTGGGGCATGAACGTCAAGGCCCCGAAGGCGGCGATGTCGGTCGGCGGCAAGTTCGGCTTCCCGGACGATGCCGAGGAGACGCCGGACACGCAGCAGGCCCTGTGGGAGTGCGACGGCTTCTCGATGGTCTGGGAGCATGCCACGGCGATCGGCCAGGGCCCCTACATGCGGGATCACGGCGTGGCGTTCCACGGCAACAACGGCGTGCTCGTCGTCGATCGTGGCGGCTGGGAAGTGCTGCCGGAGACCGAGACGGTCAAGGGCAAGAAGTCGTACCGCATGGCCGGCGAGCCGCGCAAGGGGACGGGCGGCGAAGACTCGCACCTCAAGCACGTGCAGGATTTCCTCGACTGCATGGACACGCGCAAGGCGCCGCGATCGGACGTCGAGGTCGGCCACAACTCGATGATCGCCTGCCATCTCGCCAACATCGCCTTCCGCCTGAACCGCCGGGTCCAGTGGGATGTCGACGCGGAGCGCTTCGTCGGCGACGAGGACGCCCAGCGCCTCGTGATGCCCCAGTACCGCGCGCCGTGGGCGCTCCCGAAGATCAGCAAGCCCACGTCGTCGGCCTCACGCTAGACGGACGGGCGCCCCTGCCCGGGGCGCCCCCTCCGCCCCTGGCCTGGTGAACGACCGCGCGTCGCGGACACACCGCTGTCGCCGGAATGGCGTATAAAGCGGGGCTATGCCGCTGCTGCTCAGTCCCTCGCCCACTCGTCGCCAGTTCCTCGCCGCTGCCGGGACCGCCGCCGTCAGCCTGACGTTTGCGCCCCGCGCCCGCGCCCAGGGTGGCACGAGTCCACTTCGTCTCGCGCTGCTGTCGGACACGCACATCCCTGCCGACGCGACGGAGACGTACCGGGGCTTCTCCCCCGTCGAGAATCTGACGAAGGTGGTGCCGCAGGTGGTGGCCGCCAACATCGACGGCACGCTGCTCGGTGGCGACCTCGCGCGCCTGAAGGGGTTGCCCGAGGACTACGCGCGGCTCAAGGGCCTGCTCGCGCCAGTGATGGCCAAGGGGCCCGTGGGCATGGTGCTCGGCAACCACGACCATCGCGCCAACTTCTTCGAGGCGTTTCCGGCCCTCAAGCCGGCGACGGCCGTCGTTGCGAACAAGCACACCGCTACGCGAGAGGCCGGCGGGTTGCGCTTCGTGCTGCTGGACTCACTGCTGGCTCCGGACGTCACCCCCGGCCAGCTCGGCAACGCCCAGCGCGCGTGGCTCGCGAAGGAACTGAGCGCGTCCGCGCAGCCGACGGTGATCCTCGTCCACCACACGCTGGGCACGAACGACGGCGAACTGATGGACGCCGACCGCCTGTTCGATGTGCTGCGTCCGCACCGCCACGTCAAGGCGATCGTCTACGGCCACTCGCACAAGTACGAGGTGATCGAGCGCGAGGGACGACAGCTCATCAACCTCCCCGCCGTCGGCTACAACTTCAACGACAACGAACCGGTCGGCTGGGTCGAGTCGGTGTGGACCAGCGAGGGCGTCGACCTGACGCTGCGCGCCATCGGCGGCAACCAGTCCGCCAACGGCCAGACCACCTCGGTGCACTGGGAGTGAAAGGACGTGAGAGGACGGAGGAGAGAGGAAGGAGGACGGAGGTAGGACGGAGGTCAGAGGATGGAGGTAAGTTGAAAGGCGTCGCCTCGGTCCTGCTTCGCACCTTTGACCTCTGACCTCCGTCCTACCTCATTCCTTACTCCTCGGTCCTCCGTCCTCATCGGGGGGGACGCGCGCGAATCTGACGCGTCCCTCGGCCTGGGTCAGTCCCAGCACGACGAAGGGGCGGACTGGATCCGCGGCAGGGAGCCCCGCCATCGGCTCGGTGGTCCACTCGACGACCACGCCACCGGGCTCGGTGGTCACGCGGGCGACGCGGGGCGTCGCGGGCGGGCCGTCCTCGGCGACGATGGCGACCAGCGTGACGCGGGAGAAGTCGATGTCGGGCGCCGGCTGCCGGGTCGGGAGGGCGAGCCAGAAGGCCTTCCAGTCGCGCTCGGTGCGAATGACCTGCGGGCCGCGCACCTCGTGCCTGGTGAACGGGCCGTGCGCGACCGGCAGCGGGGTCACGGGCTGCCCCGTCGGCAGCGCCGCCCGACTGCCAGGGAGCGCCGGCGTGATGGTCAGCGGGATCGCATGCGTCAGCGTCCCCTTCCCTGTCGGGCGTCGCGCCTCGACGACCATCGTGTAGGCGCCTGGTGCGAGGTCGTCGGTGGTCAGCACGCCCGTCGCCCGACGATGCACGGGACTGGCGGCAGGGTCGAGCCCGGCCTCCTGCTCGCGCACCGTGGTGCCCGCCGCGTCGATGAGTCGCCCGCGGACGCTGGCGCGCCCCTCCTTCACGGTGTCCCCGGCGATTTCCACCTGGTAGGCCAGCGGATGACCGGCCACGAACGTGCGCGCCAGCGTGGGTCGTACACCAGCGGCGTCCTCGCCCAGCAACGTCGGAACACCGAGCGACAGGTCGTCTGCTGGAGCCTGCATGTCGACCGCGTGCAGGAGCAGGCCTGTCCGCCGGCCGTCGGGCGTGGAAGCGGCGATCCGCAACTGGTGCGCGCCGCGCGCCAGCATCAGCGTGATGCTGCCTTCCCACGGCGCGCCTGTCGACGGCCGGGTCATGGCGAACCGCTCGACGACGGCGACCGTGCCCGTGTCGTCGGCGGCCAGCACCAGCAGGTCCATGGTCGACGCGTCGAGTGTCGCATCGTCGTCCACCCGGACGGTCAGCAGGACCCGTCCGGGCCCGTCCGAGGTGAATTGCGGTGCCGCATGCGCCTGCAGCGTCAGGGTGCCGAACGGCACGCCGCCCTGGATCACCTCGCGCAGTCGCGCGGTGATGACGTCGGCTGACGGCGATAGCGGGGCGGGCCGCCTGTCACCGGGCGTTACCACGAAACTGCGGCGCGCCGACACCTTCGCGCCGCGCCGCTTCACCTTGACCTCGATCTTGTGCGAGCCCGCGACCGCCGAGGCGGCGGACTCGTACGCCAGCACGTAGGCCGACAGGTTCTGCGTCACGATCTCGCTGGCGAGCTTCTCCACGTTGTTGGCGTTCTGGATCCAGCGTCCACCCGTGTCGCGCGCGACCTGGGTGAGTGGCACCCCCACCATGTCGTCGGTGTTGAGGTCCATGGTCGAACCGCCGCGGCCGCCGAACTGCGTGTCGGCGGTGCCCGCGCGCATGCGTCCACCGGTCCGGCGGTCGTTGTACACCGGCCGGCCGTCGCTCGGCGCGACGTTCTCCCTGGGGTCGATGGCGTAGACGGTCACGTCGCCGCGGAGCAGGCGCTGCAGGCCCGCCGACTGCGCGGCGCGATTGCGTTCGGGGTCGAGGGGCGACACCCCCATGTCCGTGACGAACCAGAGCAGCACCTTGCGACGGGATCCGGTTCTGGCGAAGAGCTCACCGACGGCCTCGAGCGCATGCGCACGGCGCGCGGCACGGGTCGGATCGAGGCAATCGGGCGAGTCCGCGCCGCCACTGCACGGCGTGTCGACCCAACTCGCCCCGGCCGCGCCCGGCGTGGGCGTCAGGTACTGGCCGCGGAAAGCCTTGACGCGCTCGACGTGCGTCGCGGTCGGGCGTCCGAGCGTGATGAGCGCGCCCCCTTCACCGCTCGTCGTGACGACGCTGACCAGAGCATCGGGCGGGATGGCCCCCAGGACGCCGAGGCCGGCACGGATGGCACGATGCGAGTCGTAGGCGCTGACGTTGAGGTCGTCGAGCAGGAGCACGAAGGCTGGCGCGTCGGCCAGATCGCGGTTGGTGACCACCTCGTCGAGGCGGGCCCCGGCCAGCGACGGAGGAAGGACGGGCGGCCGCCGGGTCGCAGCGGCCGCGGCGGTCGTGGAGAGGAACCGCGCCGACACGATCGGTCGGCGCACGCCATCTTCGAGCACCTCGAAGTCGTCCGTCGTCAGGTCGGCGACGGGCCTGTCGCCGTCGCCGGTGACGACGGCCGAGACTTCGACGAGGGACACCTCGGCCCGGAACGTGGGCCGCTCGGGCGTCGGCTGTACCGGCGGCGTCTGCTGCGCAGTGAGGACGACGACCGGTAGTGCCGACAGCAGGAGCGAGGCGATCGCGCCCCTCATCCCTCGGCCCTCCGTCCTACCTCCGTCCTCATTCCTCTCTCCTCCGTCCTTACTCCTGACTCCCGCCGGCCGCCATCAGCTTCTTCGCTTCGGGATCGATGAAGGCCGTCGGCTTCGGTGTCTGGCTGAGGGCGAGGAGGGCGTCGGCATTGGAGGTTCTGCCGGGCTCGACGGTGACGTCGAGGTACATCGAGCCACCGCGGCCCGACTGCTGGTGCACCGTGGCGACGCGAATCTGGTGCGCCCCCGGGGCCAGGTCGATGCACCAGATGGACCGCACCCCGAGTTCGCCGAGCATCTGCACCTGCGCGGGTCCCACCTTGAGTTCCGCCGTCTTCTGCGTGGCGTTGGCCATCTTGCCGTTGCCGTCGATGCTCAGGATGGCCTGTTCGAGGCCGACCCGATCGCCGTCGAGGCCATCGACCAGCGGCCCACCCGCGGTCTCGGTGACCACCGCATAGCGCATCTTGCCCTTGACCTCACCGAGGGCGATCATCTGCACGACCATCGGCAGCGCATCGACCGGGACGATGCCCGACAGCAGCGTGCGCATCGAGGGCGACAGGCTCGACGGCACCTTCTGCGCTTCGCGGTTGGCCGGCGGCGGCATGTACCCCTTGCGGGCGTAGACCTTGACGCCCGGGCGCGTCACCCGCACCTCGATGGGACGGATCTTCGTGCCCTTCACTTCCTTGTCGGGCTCGTAGCCGATGACGTAGTAATCGCTGGCGTCACGGAGCACCCGATCCACCGCACCTGACAGGTCGTTGCCGTCGATGAGCGACACGCCGCCCGTCAGGGCCGCGAGATCGCGGAGCTGATTCTTGGCCTGGAGGAACTGCGTGATGACGTTCGAGAGATCCTCCTGCGCGACTTCGCGGCCACCGAAGCCGCGGGTGTTGCCTTCGCTCGCCGTGTCGACCTGACGGGTGAAACCCTCGATCAGGCGATCGGTCGGCAGGTCCAGGCCGGCCGGGTTCATCGGGTAGATGGCCAGGTCGGCGACCGAGGCGGCCGCCAGGGCATCCAGCATGGCGCCGGTCGTGTCGCCACTCAGCGAGGCCGACGAGGTGATCGACCCGCCCACTGACGACCCCTCGGTGAGGAACACCAGCGACTTGCGACGACCGCCGACCTCACGCACGGCATTGGCGATGCGCGCGATGGCCTCGTAGGCGTCTTCGAGCCGCATGCCCCGCTGCTGCTCGGAGGCCGCCAGACCGGGGGTCCGCATGCCCTGGAGCAGCGGGTTGGAGAAGGTCTGCGGCGTCTGCCGCATCTCGAGGGTCGGGTCCGGCAGGCGCAGGCCGCCAAAGGACTCGACG
>NZ_JALHPM010000206.1:0-10491 GCF_022842525.1 Luteitalea sp. | reverse complement strand
GGCAGCAGCGTCCCGGAGCGTCGCGCCGGCCGCAGGCGCCGCCACAGCGCGACCACGCCGGCCAGGCCCAGCACGAGGTTCGGCAGCCAGCGGGCGAGCCACGGCTCGAGGTAGCGGCCCTTGGCCATCGACTCGCCGATCCACATCACGGCGTAGTAGATGAAGATGACGGCGAGGCCGAGGACGAAACTCGCCAGGCGTCCGTCCTTGCGGTCGGTCGCGCCGAGCGCCACGCCGAGCAGCACGAACACGAAGCAGGCGGCGGGAATCGAGAACTTCTTGTGGATCTCGAGCCACTGGCCGTGCGACGAGTCGCCGCGGGCTTCGACTTCGGCCGCCCTGGTCAGGAGCTCCGCGATCGACATCTCGCGTTCGCCGC
This sequence comes from Luteitalea sp., assembly GCF_022842525.1. Taxonomy (NCBI): domain Bacteria; kingdom Pseudomonadati; phylum Acidobacteriota; class Vicinamibacteria; order Vicinamibacterales; family Vicinamibacteraceae; genus Luteitalea; species Luteitalea sp. The sequence continues at coordinate 10,112 of NZ_JALHPM010000206.1, read as the reverse complement.
GCGCCGGGCCCTGACGCGGGAACACACTCTCGGGGTCCAGCGGCACGATCGTCTCGGCGAAGGTGCTGATGTCGTAGCCGTTCGGATCGCGGTCCGACGTGCTGTGACGGCTGCCGTCGGTGAGCACCATCTGGATGGTGCGTTTGGCCCGGTCCACGAGCATGCGGCCGTGTTTCGCCACGTACAGCACCGGGTGCTGCGGCGACCTGGTGTCGGCGGCGACCACGCCCGTCCAGCCGCCCGTCTCGGGCACCTCACGGACGTAGACGACGAAGCCGGGGAAGTCCTCGAAGAAGACGCGCGGCTTCACCTCGCCTTCGGCACGGTCAGCCACGAGCCGGGTCGTGATCTCGCGGAACGTCTGGTTGGCATCGGGGATAGCCGAGATGAGCACCCAGGAGGTGGCCGCCCAGCCGAGCACGCCCACGAAGAGGGCCGGACGGAGCAGACGCAGCGGGCTCAGGCCGCAGGCCTGCATGGCCACGACCTCGCGGTCGCCCGACAGCCGGCCGAGGGCCACGAGCAGCCCGACCAGCAGGGCCATGGGAATCGTGAGGCCCAGGGCCTGCGGGACGAGCGTGACCATGACCCGTGCCACGGTCAGCCAGGGCACCCCCTTGGCAATCATCGTTTCGGCTTGCGCGATGATGAAGGGGATAATCAGGATGAACGTGAGCACGAGCAGCGCCAGCGCGAAGGGCGCCAACACTTCGCGAATTACGTACCGGTCGAGCGTGCGCATGCGCGGCTGACCTGATTGTACCAGCAGCATGCCGTCACCTCCCGTCAGGCTCGCGCTTCTCTGGCACATGCACCAGCCGTACTACCTCGACCCGGAGACGGGCGAGTCGGTGCTGCCGTGGGTGCGGCTCCACGCGCTCAAGGACTACTGGGGCATGGTGGCGCTCGTGGACGAGTGCCCCGGCATGCGGGCCACGTTCAACATGGTGCCGTCGCTCGTCGAGCAGGTCGAGGCCTACGCGCAGGAACGGACGTGGGATCGACAGCTGGTGCTCGGGCTGCGCGAGGCCGACGCCCTCGACCGCGCCGAGGCCGAGTGGTTCATCCGCGAAGGGTTCCACGCGCATCCGCCCACGATGGTCGACCCCTACCCGCGCTACGCCGAACTCTGGCGGCTGCAGGCGGGGGAGCGGCCCTTCGATCTGGCGGCACTGCGCGATCTGCAGGTCTGGCAGAAGCTGGCCTGGGTGGACCCGGACATCGCCGCCACCGACCCGCGGGTGCAGCGCCTGCGCGCCAAGGGGCGCGACTTCGACGAACACGACAAGCACACGCTGCGGGCGGTCGAGCTCGAGGTCCTGCGCCGGATCGTCCCGGCCTGCAAGGCCGCCGCGGCGCGCGGCCAGGTGGAGCTGTCGTGCTCGCCGTACTTCCACCCGATTCTGCCGCTGCTCTGTGACTCCGCCGCGCACCACGACGCGCATCCCGGCGCGCCGCTTCCGGAGCCGCCCTTCATCTGGCCGGCCGATGCCGACGCGCAACTGGCGCGCGCCATCGACGCGCACACGCGCTGGTTCGGCCAGCCGCCGCGCGGCGTGTGGCCGTCGGAAGGCAGCGTCTCGGCGGCCGCGGCCGACGCCATCGCCCGCGCCGGCTTCCGGTGGATGGCCACCGATGAAGACATCCTGAAGCGCTCGCGCGCGCTGGCCGGGCAGCCCACGCCTGACGTACTGAAGTTCCGCGCCCACGCCTTCGCGACGCCGCACGGCGACGTGCGGATGCTGTTCCGCGACCACGGCCTGTCGGACGCCATCGGCTTCGTCTACCAGAGCTGGCCGGCCGAGGCCGCGGTGGACGACTTCGTCGGCAAGCTGCGCGCGATCGGCGCACATTTCGCCGCGGTGGATGGCGGCCAGGCCATCGTGCCGATCATCCTCGACGGCGAGAATGCCTGGGAGCACTACGCTGGCGGCGGCCGGCCGTTCCTGCGCGCACTCTACCGGCGCCTGGCCGAGGCGCCCGACATCGAGCCGGTCACGATGCACGAGGCGACGAGCGGGGAAGTCACACCCCTGACTCGCCTCTTCGCCGGCTCGTGGATTCACGCCGACTTCGGCATCTGGATGGGCCACGCCGACGACCGGCGCGCCTGGGTCCAGCTCGGCCAGGCGCGGGCCCGTTTCGAGGCCCACCGTGCCGAGCTGACGGCTGAGGCGGCGGCCGAGGCGATGGACGCCCTCCAGGCGGCCGAAGGCAGCGACTGGTTCTGGTGGTACGGTGACGACCACTCATCGGCGCACGATCGCGATTTCGACGCGTTGTTCCGCCGGCACCTGCGGCGGGCCTGGCGGGCCATGGGCGTCGAGCCGCCCGAAGAGCTGCATCGCACCAACATCACGACCGCCGTGGCCGGCGACGACGTGCTGCGGTTGCGGCTGGCCGCCGAGCCGGCGGCGACGACCGCGACCACGGCGAGTTACTTCGCGCGGCTCGGTGCCGCGCCGCTCGAGCGGTCGGCCGGGTCGATGCACCGGGTGGGCCGCTCGGCCATCACGCGCTGCGATGCCGGTGCGACCACGGACGGGCTGGTGCTCTGGGTAGAGGCCGCGGACGGCGTCGGCCTGGCCGTGGAGTCGGTGGCGCTCGATTCGGGCGCCACGCCGGTCACGCGCGACATTCCGGGCGGCCGTGTTGTCATCCCGTGGGAGGCGCTCGGCGCCGGCCCAGGCACGGTCGTGCGCCTCAGGGTCGTGGCCCGTGACGCCGCGCGGCGGATCGTCGAAACGGTGCCGGGCGACGGACTCGCGCGCCGCGTCGAGCTGCCAGCCGTGAGCGCCGGCGCGGCCGTCTGGACGGCCTGAGTCACCGCCGCGGGGCATCCGGGTCCGCGGTCGTCGCCGGCCCGAGCATCTGCCAGGGCAAACCACCCACAAACCATCAACAGCCACAATTGCGGCCTATTATCATTAGAGTCTGATAATATATCTTATGTAAACTAAGCTAGGAAGAAGGGCCGGGGGAAGTGCCCGATCTGCTGCGGCGGTCCGGCTCGCCGCCCGTGGCGTATCGCGCGTGCGTTACGCTGCGCGGCGTCGCGAGGGAATGTCGTTCGGTGTGGCGCGGCCCGAATCACGACTCCGTGGCCGTGATTCGGGCGCGTCTGAGGTGGGATGTCCGGACGTCGCGTCCGGGACTACTGCTGGTGTCTGAGGTCGTCGAGGATGGCTTCGAGGGCGCTGATGACCTCGTCCTTCGACGCCTGCTTCTTGCTGAACGTGAGGCGCAGATTGAACGCCTTGGTCGGCGGCCGGAAGCTGAAGACGAACGCCTTCGGGCGTCCTGGGCCGGGCTTCGGCTTTTCCTGTTCCTTGCGGAGCTGCTCGCGGGTCACGCCTTGCGTGGCGATCTTCTCGACGAGCGCGGCCATCTTCTTCGGGTCGCCCTGGCGGGCCACCTGGAGCAGGATCGACTTACTGGAGATGTCCGCGAGGCGGCACACCTTGCGCACTTCCGGCGGGATGCTCGTGAGCGACAGCGACTCCGTGATCGAGGTCCGCGACTTCCCCAGCCGCTTGGCCAGATCCTCGTGCGTATAGCCGCACTTGGTGCTGAGGCTGTGCAGCGCTTCGGCTTCTTCGAAGGCCGTCAGGTCCTTCCGCTGGATGTTCTCGACGAGCGCGAGCTCCAGCATCTCGGTGTCGTCGACGTCGCGGACGACGACCGGCAGTTCGACGATGCCGGCCCGGATGGCCGCCTGATAGCGCCGTTCGCCGGCGATGATCTGGTAGCGCTCGCCGCGCTGGCGGACGATCAGGGGCTCGATGATCCCCTTTTCGGTGAGCGACGAGACCAGGTCCGAAAGGTCGCCCATGGCCTGCCGCGGCTGGTCAGGGTTGGGATCGACCTTGTCGATCGGCACCATGCGGCCCACGGGGGTGGCCGCCGAGGCCGCGAGGGTGTCCACGTAGTGCGCGTCGTGGCGCATCTGGAGAGCGACTGGAAGACCGCGTGGTTTAGGCACGTTCGATGACCTCTTCGCACAGGCTGTAGTACTCGCTCGCCCCGGATGACTCGGGCGCGAACGTGAAGATGGACTCGCGATACGCCGGACTTTCCTCGAGCCGAACGCTCTTGCTGATGACCGTCCTGAACACCTTTTCTCCGAACACCTTGCGAATCTGCGCCAGGATGTCGCGTCCGAGGGCCGTCCGGCGGTCGTGCATGGTGATGACGACGCCGAGAATCTTGAGCCCGGGGTTGGGACGCTGGCGGACCTTCTCGATCGTCTCCAGGAGGTCGTCGGTGCCTTCGAGGGCGAAGTACGACGACTGGATGGGGATGAGCAGGTGCGTCGCCGCGACGAGCGCGTTGACGGTCAGCAGGCCCAGCGCCGGCGGGCAGTCGATGACGATATGCGTGAACGTCGTGAGACGCGCGAGCTGATCCTTGAGGCGGAACGGCGCGTCGAGTTCGCCGACGAGGCGCGACTCCAGCTTGGCGAGGGAGATGCGCGCCGGGGCCACCGACAGGTTCGGCACGGCCGTCGGCTTGATGACTTCCTGCATGTCGAGTGCGGGGTCGACGAACACGTCGTACATCCCCCGCTCGACTTCGCGCAGGTCGAGATACGACATGCTGCTGTTGGCCTGCGGGTCGAGGTCGATGAGGAGCGTCGACTTGCCGCGAAGCGCCAGCGCGGCCGCCAGGTTGAGGGCGGTCGTGGTCTTGCCGACGCCGCCTTTCTGATTCGCGATGGCGAGGATCATTGATGACGGATGTGGCTGCAGCGGTATGGGAAATCCGAACCGCCCGGGGGGACCGAGTGCGGTCATTCTAGGAGTGCGTGTGCAACGGCGTCAAGGCTCGGCCGTTGTCGGATCGTGTGTCGGCGGGAAATTGCAGGCGCTAAATGCCTACAAACGTGCAAGTTAGAGCAATTGTCGGCCGGCCGACAATTCGTGCGCGGCGCCCCCGGCGTGGAGGGTGGGCCGCTACATCTTGTACTTGCCGAGGTCTTCCGGGTCGAGGCTCTCGAGCCACTGGTGGAGGCGTTCGCCGTCGACCTTGGCCGTGCTGGCGTCGATGGTCTTGGCGCTGTCGATGACCGACTCCTCCACCCAGATCGGCGACCGCGTGCGCAGCGCCAGGGCGATGGCATCGCTCGGGCGGGCGTCCACCGCCACCTTCCCCGCCGGCGTGTCGAGATGGATGTGCGCGAAGAACGTGTTGTCCTTCACGTCCGACACGACCACCCGCTCGACGCTCGCCTGCAGGTCGTGAATGACGTTGCGCAGCAGGTCATGGGTCATCGGCCGCGGCGTGTGCACGTTTTCGATCTGGAGGGCGATGGCGTTTGCTTCGAACACCCCCACCCAGATCGGCAGGATGCGCCGGTCCTGGTCGTCGTGCAGGATGACGATGGGCATATTGGTCACGGGGTCGACCGTGAGGCCCTTGATCGTCATTTCAATCAGCACGTGGTGACCTCGGTGGCGGGCGTGGCGGCCTGCACGGGCTGGCCCCACACGCCGAAGGCGCCGGCGCGTTCGATACGGACCGGCACGAACCTGCCGAGCCACGACGACTCGCCCGGGAAGTTCACCACGGTGTTGCCCGACGTGCGGCCGGCGAGTTCCCACGCGCGCCGCTTGCTGGTCGTGTCGACCAGCACCTCGACCGTGCGGCCGATGGACGCCTCGTGGAGGCTGGCCTGAATCCCCTTCTGCAGCGCCTGGAGCTCGACGATGCGGCGGGTCTTCTCCGCCTCCGGGACGTCGTCGGGCATCCGCTGCGCGGCGAGGGTGTTCGGCCGGGGTGAATACTTGAACGAGAACATGCTGTGGTATCCGACGGCTTCGGTGAGGGACAACGTCTCGCGAAAGTCGTCGTCGGTCTCCCCTGGGAACCCAACGATCATATCGGTCGAGAGCTGCAGGTCCGGGAGGGCCGTCTTCAGTTTTTCCACGAGCGTGAGGTACTCCTCCCGCGTGTGCCGGCGGCGCATCGCCTTGAGTATCCGCGTCGAGCCTGATTGCACCGGCAGGTGCAGGTGGCGGCAGACCTTGGAGAGGTCGCGCATCGCGGCGATGAGGCGGTCCGAGCAGTGGCGCGGATGCGGGCTGGCGAAGCGGATCCGCTCGATGCCGCGCACCTCCTGCACGGCTTCGAGCAGGCCGGCGAAGTCGCAGGCGGGGTCGTCCGGCGCCTGGTAGTGGTTCACGATCTGGCCGAGGAGCTGCACTTCGCGCCGTCCGCTGGCGGCCAGTTCCTCCACCTCGCGGATGATCTCGGCCTTGGCGCGCATGCGTTCGTGGCCGCGGGTGTACGGCACCACGCAGTACGAGCAGTAGTCGTTGCAGCCTTCGACGATGGTGACGAAGCCCTTCACGGGATCGTCGCGGCGCGTGAGTCCGAGCGGAAACGTCGGTTCGTCGTACGGCGTGGCCACGTCCACGAGCGGCTGGCTGGCGGCTTCGGCCTGGGCCACGAGCACCGGCAGCATCTTCACGCGCTGCGTGCCGATGACGATGTCCACGAGCTTCGACTTGGCGAGCACCTGCGCGCCTTCCTGCTGCGCGACGCAGCCGGTCACGGCGACCATCGGTGCGCGGCCGGTCCGCCCGGCGAGCCCCTTGATGTGGCCAAGGCGGGTGTACAGCTGTTCCTCGGCGCGTTCGCGCACCGAACAGGTGTTGATGACGACGAGATCGGCGTCGTCGTCGGCGTCCGTGGCCTCGAAGCCGGCCTGCTCCAGCAGCCCGGCCATGCGTTCCGAGTCATGCACGTTCATCTGGCAGCCGTAGGTTTCGATCAGGTATTTCTTGGCCATTATTTGCGGACTTTCGCTTTCGCCCCACGGGCGCTTTCGCCTTTCGCTTTCGCCTCTGGCGCCACTTTCGCTTTCGCCTGGAGGAGCGTCCGGGCGGCCGAGAGGACGTCGCTCGAGAGCGCGCTCTCCCCCGCCATCATCCGGGCGATCTCGTGCTCCCGGGCGCCGTCGTCGAGCCGCGTGACTGAGGTCACCGTGCGGGGGCCCTTGACCGCCTTGTCGATGCAGTAGTGCGTCGAGGCCATCGCGGCGATCTGCGGCAGGTGGGTAATGCAGAGCACCTGGGTGCGCTGCCCGAGCGACCTGAGCTTCTCGCCGACGACCGAGGCGGCGCGCCCGCCGATGCCGGCGTCCACCTCATCGAAGATGAGCGTCCGGGCCGGGTGCTCCCCCGCCGAGAGCGTCTTGAAGGCGAGCATGATGCGGGAGAGCTCGCCGCCGGAGGCAATGCGGGCGAGTGGCCGCGGGTCTTCGCCGGGGTTGGCGGCCAGGAAGAACTCCGCCGCGTCGATGCCACCGCTGTGCCAGCCCTGCGGCGTCTCGCTCGTCGCGAGCCGCACCTCGAAGCGGGCGCGCGCCATGCCGAGTTCGGCCATGCCGGCTTCCACGGCCGTCCCCAGCGCCTTCGCGGCACCGTGCCGGGCCTTCGACAGGGTGCGGGCCACGGCGAGGAATGCCGCGCGCGCCTGGTCGAGCGCGGCCCGGGCGGCGTCCTTGTGCTGGGCGCCGCCGGTGAGGGCCTCGAGTTCGCGCTCGAGCGACGCGGTCTTCGCGCGGACGTCGTCGAGCGTCGGGCCGTGCTTGCGCTTCAGGCGTTCGAGCAGGGCGAGGCGGTCTTCCACCTCCTGGAGCCGCCCGGGCGAGGCATCGAGGCCGTCCGCGTAGTCGCGGAGCGTGAGCGCGAGGTCGTCGAGCTGCGCCTTGATCCCATCGCGCGCGGCGACATGTGTCGCGAACGTCGCGTCGATCGCGGAGAGTTCACTGACCCGCTTCCAGACCTGGGCGAGCGTGCCGAGGGCGGCGTGTTCCTGTTCGTAGAGCAGGCCGTAGGCCTCGGTGCAGAGGGTCTGCAGCCGCCCGGCATGGCGCAGCACGTCGCGCGTGCGCTCGAGCGCCTCGTCCTCGCCTTCGGCCACCGCCGCCTTGCGCAGTTCGGTCAGGTGGAACTCCACAAGTTCGAGGCGGCTCGCCCGTTCGCCGGCATCGAGCTCGGCGCGCGCCAGCGCTTGTTCCGCGTCGCTGACGACGGCCCAGGCGGACGCCACCGCCGCGGTCTGGTCGCCGAGGCGGGCCCAGGCATCGAGCATCGGGAGATGGGTGGCCGGATCGAGCAGCGCCTGATGTTCGTGCTGCCCGTGCAGCTCGACAAGGTCGCTGACGAGCGTGCGCAGGGCCGCGGCGTTCACGAGCTGGCCGTCGACGAAGGCGCGGGAGCGGCCCTGGGCGGTGATCTCGCGGCGCACCACGAGGTCGCGGCCGTCGGGCGTTTCGAGCTGGGCTTCGACGCTGGCGGTGTCTTCGCCCGTACGGACGAGATCCGAGGACGCGCGTCCGCCGAGCAGGAGCCCGACGGCCTCGACCAGCATCGACTTGCCGGCGCCGGTCTCACCCGTCAGGACGTTGAACGATCGTTCAAACTCGACGGCGGCCGACTCGATGACCGCGAGGTTCTTGATCGCCAGATACCGGATCATCGACGGGTCGCCAGGGGTCGGCCACGCGCGTAGGACGGTGGAGACGGAAGTGCCATCGTATCATGGGTTTGACAGAATTTCCCACGACGTGTTACGTTTGCACACCCGCGCTGTTCCCAGCGGCGCATCTCTCCCCTGACAGTGGAGGTGTCGTTGCGCACGTCTGGATTGTTCTTCCTGGCCCTGCAGGCGCCGGAGGCTGAAGCACCCGTTCGCGGGTCACTCAGCATCCTGCAGCTCGTGGCGGAAGCCAGCCTCGTCTCCAAGGTCGCGCTCGGGGTGCTCGTCATCTTCTCGATCGTGTCGTGGGGCATCATCTTCTCGAAATGGCTGGCGCTGCGCCGGGCGCGCCAGCAATCGAAGTCGTTCCTCGACGTCTTCCGCAAGAGCGCCAAGTTCTCCGAGGTGCAGGGCGTCTGCAAGTCGCTCGAACACTCGCCTCTCGTCGGGCTCTTCCAGGCCGGCTACGCGGAGCTGAACCTGCAGCTGCGGGCCGACCCGAAGTCCACACCGGCCAGTCCAGGGGCGCCGGCGGCACGTCCAACCCTCAAGAGCCTCGCCGCGGTGGATCGCGCGCTGCTCCGGGCGTCGTCCGTCGAGGTGAACAAACTGGAGCAGCAGGTCACCTTCCTCGCCACCACCGCCAGCCTGGCGCCGTTCATCGGCCTCTTCGGCACGGTGTGGGGCATCATGTCGGCCTTCGCGGGCATCGGCGCGCAGGGCTCGACCGATCTCGCCGTGGTCGCCCCGGGTATCGCCGAAGCCCTGGTGGCGACGGCGGTCGGCCTCTTCGCGGCCATGCCGGCCGTCTACTTCTACAACCACTTCACCTCGACGGTGAAGATCATGGCTTCCGAGATGGACGACTTCGCGCTGGAGTTCCTGAACATCTCGGAGCGGAACTTCACGTAACGCCATGCCGAAAGTGATGGCGTCCTCGCCGGGCAGCGGCGGCCGGTCGCGCGGGCGGCGGGTCTCGACCACGCTCGCCGAGATCAACGTGATCCCGCTCGTGGACGTGATGCTCGTGCTGCTCATCGTGTTCATGGTGGCGGCGCCGATGCTGCAGAAGGGCATCGAAGTGAACCTCCCGGTGGCGGCGCGGGCCACGAAGCTGCCCGAAGAGCGGCTCTACGTGACGGTGCCGGCCTCGTATCGCCGCGACAAACGGGTGCAGATCGGCGACGACCGCGACGGCATTCCGCTGACGGCGCTGCGTGAGCGCATGCGCCAGGCGATGGCGGAGCGCGACGAGAAGGAAGTGTTCCTGCGCGGTGATGCCACCGTGCAGCTCCAGGAGCTCACCGAGGTGATGGACGCGCTCAAGATCGGCGGCGTCGAACGCGTGGGCATCCTCACGGCCACTCCGTCCGGACGCCGATGACGATGGACGCCGTCTCGCAGGTTATCGCCGCCCGCTACGAAGTCGATCGCACGAGCCCGATGCTCGGCGTGTCGGCGCTCGTGCATGCGGCCCTCGCCGCGGCGGTGTTCCTCGTGCCGGCGGCGTGGATGGGCATCAACGTCGCGCCGGAAGAACCGGTGATGACGGTGAGCCTGGCCGGCAACGTCGGGCCGCAGACCGGCGGCCGGCAGGTCGAGAGCCGGCAGGCCACGCAGGCCGTGGC
>NZ_JALHPM010000205.1:0-10651 GCF_022842525.1 Luteitalea sp. | reverse complement strand
TACTTCGCCCGCGTCGACCACCAGTTCAACAACGCCACCTCGATCTTCGGGCGCTTCGCCTCGCGCCAGGCGACCCTCGACACCGTACAGCTCAACCCGAACTTCCGCAGCTTCGGCCAGCCCGAGAACCAGAACTACGTCGTCGGCCTGACGCGCTCCATGTCGTCGCGCTGGCTCATCGACGCCCGCGTCTCGTTCGTCCGTGAGTCCACGCCCAACCAGACTGGACGTGAAGGCACCGACATCGACCCGTTGCGTGACTTCGGCATCAGCGGCCTGAACTCGAACGACCCGCTGCTGCGCGGCATTCCGTCAGCGGGCATCACCGGGTACATGGGCACCGGCGAGACCTTCGCCAACCCGCGCCTGCTCTACGAGAACCCCTCTGCTCAGGTCAACTCGCAGCTCGACCTGAGTCGGCACTCGCTTCGATTCGGCGGCGAGGTGTTCCGGCGACGCACCGACTTCTTCTCGGTCAACGCACGCAACCAGGGCTCCTTCTCGTTCACCGGACTCCTCTCGGGCAATGCATTTGCCGACTTCATGCTCGGCCTCCCCGACCAGACCGGCCGCATCCCGAACCTCGCCCGCACCTCGCTGCGCCAACGGCATGCCTTCGCGTACGTGCAGGACGACTGGCGCCTCAGCGATCGGCTGACCCTGAATCTCGGCCTGCGCTACGAATACGCCGGCTCCACCGAGGACGACCTGGGCATCGCCCGCAACCTCGATCGCACCAGCCTCGAGCTCTTCCCGGTGCCCAGCCAGTCCGGCCCCCTGCACGAAGCCAGTCACGACGTCGTGCCGCGGCTCGGCGCCACCTACCGCTGGACCGACGACACCGTCGTCCGCGTCGGCTACGGCCATTACATGACGCAGCCGACGATGGCCAATGTGGCGCTGATGTTCCGCAACCCGCCGTTCAATCGCGAGGACGTGTTCAACACGGTGCGCACGGCTCCGACGCTGACGCTGGCCAACGGCTTCCCGGAGGGCGGCCAGTCGGGCTCGACGGCCACCCCGACGCTGACGACGGTCGCGCAGGACTATGGCCCGGCGCTCGCCAGGGTCTGGAGCACCAACGTCCAGCAGCGGCTGAAGGGCGGCTGGGTAGCCGAAATCGGCTATGTCGGCTCGCAGACTACCGGTCTCGACAATGCCTGGACGTTCAACACGCCGGCGCCCGGTCCCGGGGCGGTGCAGCCGCGACGGCCGCTCACGACCTTCGGCGATATTCGCGTCTTCGACACCGACGCCGAGTCCGAGTACAACGGCCTGCAGTTTCGCGGACAGAACCTCGACTTCTTCGGCATGAACGTGCTGGCCACCTACGTGTACTCGCGGTGCTACGACACGCGGTCGTCTCCGGCCACCAGTTCGGTGGGCACGGAGGACCAGGAGCCGCAGAACCAGAACGACCGCTTCGACGGCGAGTGGGGACGCTGCGCCATCGACTTCCGTCACGTCGCCAAGCTGAGCGCGGTCTATCGACTGCCTTTCGGCGACGGGCTCAGCGGCCTGGCCCGCGTGGTCGCGGCGGACTGGCAACTCGGCGTGAGCATGAACCTCCACAGCGGCGGCCCGTTCAACGTCATCATGAACGGCAACCCGGCCAACACGTCGCGCGGGTCGATCCGCCCGAATCTCACCGGCGATCCGAACCTGCCGTCGGACCAGCGCAGCGTCTCGGCCTGGTTCGATACGTCCGCGTTCAGCGCGCCACCGGCGTTCACCTTCGGCAATGCTCCGCGCAACGCCGTCGAAGCTCCCGGCCGTAAGGTGGTCGATGTCAACCTGCAGAAGCGCTTCGTGATGGGCCCACGCGCCTTCGAGCTGCGGCTCGACATGTTCAACGCGTTCAACACGCCGCAGTTCAACGCGCCCGGACGGGTCTTCGGCACGCCAGCCTTCGGCACGATCACGTCCACCGGGCCGGCCCGCGAGATCCAGGTCGGCGCGAGGTTCACCTTCTGATGTTTCCGCGCCGCACCTTTCTCGGCCGGGCCTCCCTGGCGGCCGGCGCGCTGATGGCCGACGTGGCGCCGCTGGCCGCCCAGCCGTCCGTCGCCCGTGCCGTGCGCGGCACCGGGCCGCTCACCATCACTGCCGTCGAGCCCATCGTCATCCGCGCGCCTGGACCTGGCGCGAGTCCGGCTGGTCCGGTCAGCCTGGGCGATGTCGGGGCCGTCGCCGAGGGGTACGGTGTGTGGCGGCGCCTCGACCACGCCAGCCCGTCGCGAACGCCAGGCGTCGAGCAGGCCACGCTCGTCAAGGTGACGACCAACGCCGGGCTGATCGGCTGGGGCGAGTGCCACGCGCCGGTCGCGCCCCGAATGCAGGCGCGCGTCATCACCGACCTGCTGGCGCCGCTGATGGTCGGGCAGGATGCGCGGCAGGTCGACGGGCTCTGGCAGCGCATGTTCCAGAGCGAGCGCGTCCGCGGCTACATGAGTGGCGCCCACCTCGAGGCCATTGCCGGCGTCGATCTCGCGCTGTGGGACATCCTGGGACAGTTCGTCGGCGTGCCGGTCTACCAACTGCTCGGCGGGGCCTACCGCACGTCGATCCCGACGTACGCGACGTTCTCGGGCACCTACACCGGTCGTGAGCGTGGCGCGCAGGTGGTCGAGCGCGCCCGGCAGATGGTCGCGGCGGGATTCACCGTGCTGAAGATGGCCTTGCGCAGCGGGCCCGGTACCGAGGCCCTGGCGGTGGTGGCCGAAGTGGCCGAGGCCATCGCGCCAAAGGCCCAGGTGGCCGTCGATGCGCTCGGCGCGTTCACCTTCAACGAGGCCATGCGCGTCGGGCGGGAGCTCGATCGCATCGGCAACATCGCCTGGTTCGAAGACGCGCTGCTGCCCGATGACCTCCCGCGCTACCCGGAGCTGGCAACCGCCGTCGACACGGCGATCTGCGCTGGCGAGATGTTGTCCACGCGTCACCAGTTCCGCGAGCTCCTCATGCACGGTGGCGCCGACATGATCAACCCTGATGTCGGTCGGGCGGGGGGTATCACGGAAGTGCGGCGCATCGCCTGGATCGCCGACGCGTTCGGCGCGCTCTGGGCACCCCACGTCAGTACCGGATCGGCGCCGTACATCGCCGCGTCGATCCACCTCGCCGTGTCCTCACCCAACTGCGCCATGATGGAACTCTACGACGGCAACAAGCAGGACGGGCCCTTCGGCAATCGCCTGCTGCAGCAGCCGCTGGAGATCACGCCGGGCACGGCGTCGGTGCCGCAGCGTCCAGGCCTCGGCGTGGCGTTCGACGAACGGGCGCTGGCTGCCGTCCGGGTGGAGGGCTGATCGATGAGGCCCCACGTACCAGGGTCGAGCGACATCACGCGACGCGGCTGGCTGGCCGCGGCCCTCGCCGTGACGGCGGTTGCGCCCGTGTCGGCGAAGGCGCAGGCCGCCCGCGATCGTCAGGAGCGCCTCGACGCAACGCGGCCGCTCGTCATCCGCAGCGTCGAGCCGCTCATCATCCGCAATCCGCCGACGCCCATCGGCTTCGACGAGCCGCTCGACCTGCCTTCCGCTGGCGACATGACCGGCGGCGTCGGCCTCTGGAACCGTCTCGACCACGCCAGTCCGACGCGCTTCAAGGGGTTCGAGCAGGCCGTCCTCGTCAAGATCACGACCGAATCGGGGCTGGTCGGCTGGGGCGAGTGTCACGCCCCCTCGGCGCCGCGGATGCATCAGCGGGTCATCACCGACCTCTTCGCACCGCTGCTGCGAGGTCAGGACGCCCGCCGCATCAACGCGCTGTGGGAGCGTCTCTTCACCACCGAGCGCGTCCGCGGCTATTCGACGGGCGTCCAGCTCGAGGCACTGGCTGGCGTCGATCTGGCGATGTGGGATCTCCTCGGCAAGGCAGTCGGACTGCCGGTCTACCAACTGCTCGGCGGGCGATACCGGGCTGCGCAGCCCCTCTATCGCGGCATCGGTGGCGCCACCCTCGACGCGCTGGTTGCCGACGCGCGCGCGGCCAAGGCCAGCGGCATGCAGATGGTCAAGATGGGCTACCGCAAGGGCAAGGGGAGCGAGGACATCGAGCGCGTGTCGGCCGTGTCCGAGGCCATGGGGCGTCAGGGACAGGTCGCCGTCGACTCTCTCGGTGCCTTCAAGCTCTACGAAGCCATCCAGGCCGGGCGCCGGTTCGATCGACTCGGCAATGTTGGGTGGTTCGAGGATGCGTTGTTGCCCGATGACCAGGCGAGCTATCCCAAGCTGGCCGAGGCGCTCGAGACGCCGGTGTGTGCCGGTGAGATGTTGAACAACCGCTTCCAGATCCGCGATCTGCTCGCCACCCGCGGTGCCGATATCATCAACCCGGACGTCTGCCGGGCCGGCGGCATCACCGAGTGTCAGCGTATCGCCGCCCTGGCCGAGGCCTTCAACGTGCCGTGGAGCCCGCACGTCAGCACCGGCACCATCCTCTACTTCTCGGCGTCCCTGCACCTGGCCGTGGCCACGCCCAACTGCGTGATCATGGAGGGTGGCAACAAGCTGAACGGTCCACTCGGCAACGTGCTTGTGCGCACGCCGCTCCGTCTGGAGCAGGGGACAGCCGTCGTGCCCGAGGGACCGGGATTCGGCATCGACTGGAACGAGGAGGCGCTAGCGAACGTCACCGTGGCCGGCGCATGAGGAGCCTGGCGACAGTGCTGCTGGTCGCGTTCCTTGTCGGCTCCGAGCCGGGCCAGGACACGCTCGCCGTATCCGCCGACGCGGCGGCCTCGGTGCTGGCCGCCGAGCAGCGTCGTGAGCTAGCACTCGTCGCTGGCGACGTTCAGGCTCTCGAAGCACTGCTTGCCGACGACCTCGTCTACACCCACTCCAACGGCCGAGTCGACTCAAAGGCGACGTATCTCGAGCCGCTTCGAAGCGGCCGCACCCGGTACACCGCCTTCGAGCCTGCCGACGTGTCGGTGCGTCTGTACGGCACAACGGCCGTGGTCGTGGGCACCGCCAGAACGGAGGCGCAGGTGGCGACTGGTACGAGTCGCACGCACCTGCGCTTCACGGCGATCTGGCATCGCACCGGCGAGGCCTGGGTGATGGTTGGCTGGCATGCGACGCGCCTGCCGCCTGCCTGATCCGCCCCGCCGAACCCTAACGCCCTTCTCGGCGAGAATGCGCTGAGCCTTCGTCTCCGCATCCCGGTACGAACTCCACTCGCGCCTCCTTCCGCTGTAGCTTGTCCAGCAGCACGCGGCTGACGACGCCGTTGAGTGCGGCGACGCCGCGCTGCTTGTACTGGCGATAGAGCGAGGCGCACCGCGCGGTCCGGAAGCGGCGCTCCGCCTCGTCGAAGCGTCGGTCACGGGTGGGTGAGGGGTGGGCCTCTCGAAGCAGGCGCTCCTGGCCATACCACGCGGCTGGACCAACGTGAAGCAACAGGTCCGGCAGCGCTACCTGCTCAACGCCTACCCCGTGCTGCTGACGCGAGCCCTCCAGGGGACGGCAATCTTCATCCCGCCCGGTGACCGGCGGGATCCAACGCGACTGCCCGAGTTCTACGACGAGACGTTCGGCTACCTGCGGGACGTCGACGTACCTGTGCTTTGATACGTGTCGAGCGCCACGTCGGCAGCGTCTATCGAGGACTCCCTTGCCCGTCCCTACATACGACCAGTTCATCGAGCCGATTCTCCGCTACCTGTGTCAGCGCCCGGACGGCGCGCTGGCGAAGGACGCTCACGAGGCCGCCGCGACAGCCCTCGGCCTGACCGACGCCGACAAGGCGGAGCTCCTGCCCAGCGGTGTCCAAACGGTCTACAAGAACAGGGCAGGGTGGGCACACGACCGCTTGAAGCGGGCTGGCTATTCGGAAAGCACTCGGCGCGGATTCTGGAAACTGACTGACGCAGGTCGGGCATTCGCGCAGGGGCACCCGGCTCGCCTCACCGACGCGGCGATTGAAGAGCTGGCCACGAAGAACATGCACGTCACCCTGCGGCCCGTGACGGAGCCCGACGTGGTTGTCGACCCGGTTGACAGCAAGGCCAGCCCCGATGATCGCCTCGAGCAAGCACTGGGTGAGTTACGGCAGGCGGTAGCAGGCGAACTTCTGGACGAGCTCTCCAAAGTGACGCCTCAATCCTTCGAGACCATCGTTCTCGATCTGCTGCACCGTATGGGTTACGGGGCCAGTCGCGACGACCTCCAGCGGGTTGGCGGTGTCGGAGATGGAGGCATCGACGGGGTCATCTCCCTCGACAAGCTCGGGTTGGAGAAGGTCTACGTACAAGCCAAGCGATGGCAGGGTGTGGTCGGTCGACCAGATGTGCAGGGCTTCTATGGTGCCCTCGCTGGTCAGCGTGCCAACAAGGGGGTCTTCATCACCACGTCCTCGTACACCGCCCAGGCCGTCGAGTTCGCCAGGTCCGTCGAGCGGGTCGTCCTCATCGATGGCGTAAGGCTCGCGGGCCTGATGATCGATCACGAAGTCGGCGTGACACTCCGCGCAGTGAGAGTGCCGAAGCTCGACAGCGATTACTTCGAAAATTGACCGGCGCCAGCCTTCCCGATGCCTACCCTGACCATCACACTCGAGGACACCTACTGGTCCAAAGGATTTTTCAACATTCCTAGGGACTTCGAGCGCTTCATCACATCCGAAGAAGGTGGCATCGACATATACCTCGGGGACTCGCCGGAACCCGTTCGTGGTCGTGTGAGCCGTTCAGCAAACAGCAATGCGACACCCCGGATCTATGGGAACAAGCCGCTGACCGAGTACTTCCAGAGCAGCTGTCGCCGCGGTGGCCGACTGCAGGTCCAGGTCATCGCTCCAACGAAGCTGAGACTGAGTCCCGCCCGATGAGGCGGATGTAGCCGCAGCCCGAAGAGACGCCTACGCCACGCCCACCAGCGGCGCCAGGTGCAGATACTGCCGCGTGAGCGGCACGAACACGACCCGCGCCTCCTTCCGCTGCAGCTTGTCCAGCAGCACGCGGGTGACGACGCCGTTGAGTGCGGCGACGCCGCGCTGCTTGTACTGGCGATAGAGCGAGGCGCACCGCGCGGTCCGGAAGCGGCGCTCCGCCTCGTCGAAGCGCCGGTCGCGGGCGGGTGAGGGGTCGGACTCTCGACGCAAGCGCTCCTGGCAGTACCACTCCAGCTCCTGCACGGCGCTCAGCTCCATCGGCGAGAAGAGTTCCTCGCGCACCACGGCGCGGTAGCGGCCCTCGAGCCCGTGGAAGGGACGCGGCAGGGCGATGCGCAGCGTCCACGGGCCGCCGAAGCAGAGCAGCCAGTGGTGGCGCTGCAGGAACGCGCGAAAGTCGACGGGGTCGCGGCGCGTCACGAGGTACGTGAACACGTGCGTGTCGGGGTCCTCCGTCATGGTGCCAATCGGGAGCTTGTCCGGGAAGAGCCGCAGCACCGTGTCGCGCCCCGCCCCGTACCGCAGGTGCGGCAGGTCCACATCGTCCAGGCGCCGCAGGGTATCCACTTCGGCAAAGTACAGCCGCTTCTCGCGTGATGTGCCGAGCCAGACGCGGGACGGGTCGTCGAGCACCAGGTCGAGTAGCATCAGCCGCGACGCGAGCGCGCCGATGGGTGCGGGTCTGCGGTTGCGGTTGTCGGCCTCGCCGATGGTGGCGTACAGGCGCTTGTGGCGGACGTGGTACAGGCGTCCTCGGTGCAGCGCGCCCGGGCGGACCTCGCGCGCCAGCCCGCTCCCGGTGAGTCGACGCAGGAAGTCGTGCGTCTTCTGCCCGTGCGTGATGCCGGCGTACGCGCAGTACTGCCGCTCGACGAACACGCCCGAGTGCTCCAGCACCAGGAACAGGAAGGCGGCCTGCTTGGGCGTGAACCCTTCCTGCTCCAGCCGCCCAGCACGCACTCCCTGCATACCCCTGAGGCGTTCCACGACGCTGAGGTCGATCATCGAAGGAGTTCCTCGGCGAGTCCGCCGCGCGGGCCGCTGCCGCTGCGGCCGCTCCCTTGGCGACCGGCCAGCCCGGGACCGCGATGGCAGGCGAAGCCGGCGCGCGCCGTTGCGGCAGCATGCGCGCCGCGATAGTGCGGCGTGGTGATCTCGACGTCGCGGTGCTGGTCGCGCCCGTAGCGGTCTTCGTACTCGATGCGGCAGTCGGGGAAGTGTGCCTGATCGTCGAACCACGGCAGGTCGTGCTGGTCGGCCCACTCGTGCGCCTCGTCGCGCGAGCGGCCGGGACGCCCGTCGCTCTGCGCGTCGCCGCGGTTGGGCTCCTGCAGGAACTGCTGGTAGTCGCGCTTCAACTCGTGGTCGAGCACCACGCGGACCACGCGGCCACCCTCGGCACGGATGTCGTCGGCCTCGTGCTGGTAGGCGCGGTACACCTGCATGTCGTGCGACAGCTCGCGCGGGCGGCATAGGCGGGCATGGAAGACCTGCCGCCGCTCGCCGTCGCGCCCGAGACGTGACGCCTCGAGCAGCTCGCGCCCCTCGCTGGTCAACGCCACGGCCCGCTGGTCGGCGCCGTCGATGGCCACCGTCTCTACCAGACCGGCGTCGCGAAGGCGGCCGATGCCGTCGTCCTCACGCGAGTCAGGCTGGTCTGCAGCAGGTCGGCCGAGGTCCTCCTCGGCAACAACGCGGAAAGCGCCGATCGTGGACAGCGCTCGGACGTCCTCGTCGTTCAGGCGGTACGAGCGATCGCGAAGTTGCACCTGGACGCGCTCGCGAGTGTCGGGCAGATCGAGGTCGCGCCGGAACACGTCGCGCGGGTCTTCGTCGCGCGGACGAGCGTCGGCGCTGCCGCCACGACCGCCGACATCACGCTCTGGTCCACCACCGTCACGCTCTCGTGGGTCACCCCAGCGCGTATCGTTGTACATGGTTGCCCCCCGCGCAGTATCGATGGGTCGATTGGACGCAGCAAGCGACCTTTAGGTCGTGAACGACGCTGTTGGTCGTCAAGCGGCTGTAGGACCCTTTTGCGCGAGAACGAACCATGCAAGGCAGCGAGGTACGGCGGCACGCGCGCGGTAGTCAGCATGTGCGTGTCAGGAAGATCACGACACCACAACCGTGGCTGATGTGCTATGAAATGGCAACCAGCTTCGGATCTGAGTGTCAAGATCGCTCAGAATTGGACCGTACAGCCACTTCTTCGCTCGGGCGGCCTCCTTGGGCGCCGACTGATCGAAGGCCAGCGGCACACGGTCTCATGCGCTTGGAGCGTGAATTCGCACTGTCCTGCACCATGCGCTCGGTGACGCCACTCCGGCCAACGGGCGCATGAGCGCCGAAAAGCACGATCGGATACGGGTGTACGCGTTCGATGAACCCAACTACCGCAAAGCCAGCAGTCCATGGCGACCGTGTGCTCCTAGGCCATTCAGAGACTGGCTCTGAAGATTTGCTCGAGGGCTTGTCGGAAAAGGACGCCTTCCGCCGCCTGCAGGCGCTGATAGCTGAGTGGCTGCGAATGGAGAACGTTGTTGTTCTCTCAGGCGCGGGTGCTTCGGTTTCGGAGGGTGGCAAGACGATGGCCGACCTTGAGGCGTCCGTGCTGGAAGCCGTCACGAAGTGCGCCAATCTGCCAGCCGAGGTACACAAACTCGTACAGCACCGTCGAGACGACCTCGGTCATAAGCGGGCCGTCTTGGGCTTCGAGGGCTGGCTATCCTTCATCGTCAACGCCCTGCATGTGGTCTCGGCACCCGGCTCTCCCCTATCTGGTGTCCGGTGGGCTGGTGGGTGCGACCCATCGCCGGAAGCGGTCGATTGGTTCGTTCAGCGTGCGAGTTCCGCCATCTTCTGGGAATGTGCCCTGCGTCTAAGCTCCGACGATGGCAAGGCCGTAGCGCCCCATCTGTCGTTTCTGGCCAAGCTCGTCGCCAGGGACAGCTCGCTTGGCCGCGCGCATCTGTTCACGCTCAACTACGACACGCTCTTTGAGCAAGCGTTGGAGCGACTGGGCATACAGTACTTTGACGGCTTCTCTGGCCGGGCGCACAGCGACTTCGATCCGTCGGTATATGGCCTAGACATCTACTACCCAGGCGACGTGGCAGAGGGACGGGTCCGGCGCCTCGACAGATTTCTGCATCTGTACAAGCTGCACGGCTCCATCCATTGGCGCAACCTGAAGGCACGCGTCGTCGCTCATCACCCGGATCCAAACACTCTTGGTCGGTACTCCGCTCTCGCCAAACCCGAAGAGAAGGCCGCATTTCTCGACAAGACGGAGCCCACACCCATTGCCGTTCTTCCCACAGCCAACAAGTTCGCCCAAACGCTGGACATGCCGTTCTCGCACATGTTCAGAGCGTTCCAGGGACGTCTGGCCGTCCCGCAGACGTTCTTCCTTGTTCTGGGCTACGGGTTTGGGGACGCCCACGTGAATCGCGTCATCGAAACCGCACTAACAAACCCGTCGCTGGTGCTCCTCGCCGTTGACCCGTGCCCTGATGGGGCTGTGGTGGAGTGGGTCGCCAACCACAGAGGCGCTGGGAAGCGTGCATTCGTCTTGACGGCCTCCGCGGTTTCACACGCTGAACATCCTTTTCAGAAGGCGACATTCCAGGATTTTGGGTCCTTCCGGGAATAGCGTGGGCAGCTCGGGCCGGCTGCGCGGGCCACTCGGCGGGTGAGCGGCCTGCTCGCCGGCCTTGCGCCGGGCAAAACGGTGGCGTAGAACCGCCGGATGCAG
>NZ_JALHPM010000204.1:0-10735 GCF_022842525.1 Luteitalea sp. | reverse complement strand
GGGCGGCCGCGGCGATCGCGGCGCCGACCGCCACCCACGCCAGGCGGAGCGCCGGCCACACGCTCGCCGCGAGGCCAAGCGCACCCCAGCACGCGACGGCAACCATCAGAGGCGGAGCCGGCAGGAGCACGAGCGCTCAGTCCCTGGGGGCTGGCACGTGCGTGAGCACGCCAGCGATCACCGTGTCGACGTCCTGGCCGTCGAGTTCGGCGTCGGCCGACAGCGTGAGGCGATGACGCAGCACCGCCGGCGCGCAGCGCTTGACGTCGTCGGGCGTCGCGAAGTCGCGGCTGTCGAGGACCGCCATGCCCCTGGCCGCCCGCACCAGCCCGATGCTCGCCCGTGGGCTGCCGCCGGACACGACGCCCGGTGCCTGACGTGTCGCACGAGCGATCGCGACCGCGTAGTCCAGCACGCGGTCCTCCACGAGCACCGTCGCGGTCGCCTCCTGCAGCGCCACGACATCGTCGGGCGTCAGCACGGGCTGCAGGTGGTCGAGATTCAGGTCGGCGCCGGTGCGATGGTGGGTCACGGCGCGCGTGAGGGCGCGTTCCTCGTCGGCCGAGGGGTAGTCGATGCGGATACGGAACAGGAACCGGTCCAGCTGGGCATCCGGCAGGGGATAGGTGCCCTCGTGCTCGATCGGGTTCTGCGTCGCGATCACCAGGAACGGTCGCGGCAGTGGTCGAGAGGCGCCCTCGAGGGTCACCTGCCGCTCCTGCATCGCTTCGAGCAGCGCCGCCTGGGTCTTGGCCGGGGCCCGGTTGATCTCGTCGGCGACGAGGATGTGGGTGAACACGGGCCCTTCCCGCGTGATCACCCGCTGCGATCCCGGTTCGAGCACGGCGTGGCCGACGATGTCGGCGGGCATGAGGTCGGGCGTGAACTGCACGCGCGACACCCGGCCGTCGATGGCTCGCCCGAGGGCGCGCGCCAGAAGGGTCTTGCCCAGGCCGGGCACGCCTTCGATGAGCACGTGCCCGTCGCAGAGCAGCGCCGCGAGCACCTCATCGATCACCTCGTGCTGGCCCGCAATCACGGACCGCAGGTGGGTTCTCACGCGGAGGATGGCCTCGGAGGCCTGGGCAAGGGACATGTCGTTCATGCGCGATGGAGGCGACGCCACAACTGCTGGAGTCGCTGGAGAGTCGTGAGGAGTTCGTGACCGTTCGACGGGCGTGCGTCGAGGGCGTGGCGGTCGGCAGCGCGTTCCTGCCAGGGTTGGTGTCGCAGCCGTTCACCGACGACGTGCTGGGCCATGGCGGCAAGCGTCACGTGCTGGCGATCGTGGAGGAGGAAGCGCCCGAGCGCGACGACGTGCTCGCGCAGTTGGCGACGTTCCGGCGCCGGTGGGAGCCACATGGGCCCCCGACGAGGCCACACCCGCCACAAGGCGAGCAGGGCGAGGATGGCCGCGGCCACCAGCACCGGCCAGCCTCGTCGCGCGACCTGCCCGGGCAGCAGCGCCGGTTCGGGAATCGCCGTGAACAGCAGCGGGGCGTCCTCGAGGTTCGCGAGATCCCACAGCAGCGAGGCGTGCGCGTGCTCGCCGATCTGGTCGTTGGTCCACAGATCGGCCAGCCCCGCGACGACCAGCACACGGCCGCGATCTCGTCGGATCTCCGCCAGCGCCAGCCCGCCGGCGCCATCGCCCACGCTCCACGCGGCCGGTGACGCCAGCAGGAAGCCCTCCTGCGCGTCGATGCGATACGTGTCCGTCTGCCCCGGCAGGTGGACGTCGACGACGCGGCGCGCCGCGGGGGCGTCGGTCACCATCGTGTCCTGCGGGATCGGTCGCCGTCGACGGACGCCGAGGGCGTCGGAGAGCGGCGATCCGTCCATCCCCGGCGACAGCACCAGGATTCCGCCACGCGCGACCCAGGCCCACATCGCCTCTCTTGCCGCGATCGAGAGGTCCACGGCGGACTCATCCAGCCAGAGCATCGCAGGGACGGGCAGCGACACGTCGGCGGTGAGGGTCACGGTTCGTGGCTCCACGCCGCCCTCGGCCAGCAGGCGTTCGAAGGCCAGCCTGGGCTGTCGGCGTACCTCCGCGGAGGCACCGCGACGCACCGTGACCGGCACACGCTCCACGAAGCGGCGCCCGACCACGACCACCAGCACCACGGTCAGCACGGCGAGCACCGCCACCACCACGCCGCGATTCACGACGGCCCGCCGGAGAAATGGTGCGCGTAGGTGTCACACAGCGCGAGGGCCTGGTCGCGCGACGGCCACCGCCGCGCGTACGCCGCGGCCTGCCACGCCCGCACGAGGGCACGGAGGGCGTCGTCGGTCTCCTGCGGGACCCGGCCGCGTGCGCGACACAGACACTCGGCTTCCGTGTCACCGGGGTGCACGTCGAGCCAGCCGCGATCGGTGGCCGCCGCCAGCGCGCCGGCGTACAGCAGGGCCAGGGCCTCTACCATCCGCCCCTGGTCGATGGCCACGCGGGCACGAGCGCCAACGTCGGGCCGCGACGCGCTGGCGAGGGCCTCCGCGTCGTAGTGCACAGCGACGGTCTCGTCGGCTGGCGACTGGCGGCGTCGATTGGTGCGTGCGCGCAGGGCCAACCTCGCGAGCCAGAGCACGGCCACTGCGCCGAGCCCCCACATGCCGAGACGCAGTGCGCGGGCGAGGGCGGGGAGCCGTTCGACCATCCAGAGGAACCACGGGGAGGGCTCACGTGGCTCGATGGGGGCCATCGGTCGCAACTGCCACTGCTGAATCGTCTCGGTGCGCCCGAACTCCGTCTGCTCCAGGATGTGCCGCACGCTCGCCTGCGGGTCGAACGGCACGGACTCGTCCTCGGGGTCCTCCTCGTCCTCTTCTTCTTCGTCCTCGACGTCGACGGCTTCGTCGACGGCATCGCCGGGGGCGGTCGTCGTCTCCACCATCCCGGACGGAACCGGCTCCTGATGCGCGCGAGCCTCGCGCGGGGCGGCACCCACGACCAGCGCGAGCACCACCAGCCCCGTCGTCGCCACCCGGCGGGCGAGGTCGCGCAGCACGACCTCGATGTCCCAGGCTTCGAGGTCCGTGCGGCGGCTGATGTAGAGACCGAAGACGGCGCCGGTGACCCACGGTGCCACGAGGGCATCGGCCAGCACGGCGACGAGTGCCCACGTGCGCGCCTCCCGAAGTGGCAGTGGCGCCACGCCGGCGCCCCACTCCTCCAGTGCGGCGCCGGTCGCATCCGGCAGCAGCGACAGGACCATCGCGATGATGGCCACGGCCAGCAGCACCGTGGCGGCCACCCCGACGACCGTGCACGAGGCGGCCGCGCCCAGCCCCTCGCGCGTGAGCACCCGTACGCGGTCGCGCGCCGCGCGTCCTCGCAGTCCCTCGAGATGCCAGACGGCGAGCCAGATGGTGCGGACCGGACTCAGGCGTCGCCACGTCAGGCTCGCGAGCCAGGGACCGGGCGCACGCACACCCTGGGTGAACACGGTGGCCAGGGCCTCGCGCAGGCCGACCTCGCGCGAGAACGTGCGGCGCGCCAGGATGTCCAGCAGCACGCGCTCGGCCCACGGTCGCAGCCACCAGACGACGAGCGCGGTGGCGACCGGCCGGGGCGTCACGGCCACGAGGACGAGCGCCGGCGCCAGATACGCGAGTGCCCACGCGCGGGCCAGCGGGCGCACCCACGTTCGCGTCAGCTCGAGGCCGAGGTCGGCGGCCTCCCAGTCGTTGCGGGGGCGCAACACCACCGCGAGCGCGTCACGCGGCATCGCGGCCCGCTCGAACGAAGTACAGCACGGTGAGCAGCCACAGACCGATCCCCACGGTGTACTTGATCGACGGCGACACCCCGCGCAGCGGCGACCAGAACGCTTCGACGATGGCGGCGAGTGCGGTGAGCAGGGCAGCGCCGATCAGCAGGGGGACGGCGCGTCGCGCCTCGAGCGCGAGCGCATGGCTCCGCGGCCACACGCCCGGGGCCAGCAGACCGCGCCCGAGCATCAGCCCGGCCGCGCCCGACAGCACGGCGCCCACCAGCTCGAAGGCACTGTGGCCCGCCACGAACGACCAGAACGGCGTCCCGAAGCCCACCGCCGTCACATGACCGGCGGCCGCGCCGATCACGCAGCCGTTGACCAGCAGGAAGAACACGCTCCCGGCGCCGAAGAGGATGCCGCCGGCGAAGCACTGGAAGTCGATGCGGACGTTGCTGGCGATGTAGAAGCCGTACATCAGCCAGTCGTCGGCGGCGTCGCGCCCACGCTGCACCGCATCTGCCGGGTCGTACATGGCCTCGATCTGGGCGCGTTCGCGGGCATCGAGGAAGAGGTCGGCGGTGGCGGGCATCAGCACGACGAGTGCGGCGACCAGAAGGAGTGATCCGAGCAGGAGGAGGGCAGCGGCACCGACGAGCCGGTGCTCGTCACGCACCCGCTGGGGCAGGTCGTGCGTGAGGAAGCGGCGCCAGGCGAACGCCGGGCGCCCAGCGGCGCCGTAGATCGCCTGGTGTGCCGCGAGGACGCGCGTCTGCAGCGTCGCAACGAGCTCCGGCGAGTACTCGCGATCCTGCGCCACGGCGAGGTCGTGGCACAGGCCGCGGAACTGCGCGGCGAGCGCGTGTCCGTCGTCGTCGGCCGACGCGCCCGCCTGGCGCGCCGTCAGCCATCGGTCCCACCACCCCCATCGGTCCTGCCGATGGACGACGAACTGGTGCTCGCGGAGCACCGTGCTACCGCTGACCCTCCGCCGCCGTCGCGGTGACGGGACGCGGCGCGGGCGAGACGCCGCCCTTGACGTGCGTGTCGAACCAGCCGACCCACTGCTCGAGGCGGTGACGGCGATAACTCGGGCGCGTGATGCCGTGGAACTGGCCCGGATAGATGATCAGCCGCGTCGTCGTCCCGACCGACTTCAGGCCCTGGTACATCTGCTCGCTGCCGATGGCGGGCACGTTGAAGTCCTTTTCACCGGCCATGAACATCGTCGGCGTCTTGATCTGGTCGATCTTGAAGAACGGATAGGACACCTTCATCCAGCGATCCATCGTCTTCCAGGGCTGACCCATCTCGGTCTCGTACTGCACGATGTACTGGTCGGTCCCGTACATGGTCAGCTGCAGCGAGCTGCCGGCACCGCTGACGGCGCCCTTGAAACGCGGGTCCGACGCGATCGTGTAGTTGGTCAGGATGCCGCCGTAGCTCCAGCCACCGATGCCGAGCCGCGCCGGATCCGCGATGCCTTCCTTGATGGCCCAGTCCACGCCGGCGAGCAGGTCCGCCACTTCCTTGTTGCCCCAGTCGCCGAAGATGGCCGACTGGAAGGCCTGGCCGCGGCCGTGACTGCCGCGATAGTTGACCTGCAGCACGGCGTAGCCGTTGGCGGCGATCCACTCGCGATCGACGTTGAAGCCGTACGAGTCCTGGCCGTTCGGCCCGCCATGGATGTGGAGGATGAAGGGCAGGCGATTGGCTGTCGTCACCGCCGGGGGCAGGGTCAGGAGGGCCCCGATGCGCACGCCCTCCTTGTTGGTGAACTCGACGGGCTTCACCGTGCCGAGCGTCAGTTCCTTCGCCATCCAGTCGTTGTGCCCGGTCAGCTTGCGCAGCGTGCCGCCATCGAGGGCGTAGATCTCGTCCGGCTGCCGTGCCGAGCTCACGGTGACCGCGAGGTGGTCGTCGGCCGGGCTGTCGGCGAGCGACCGCACCACCTGCTGACCGCTGGTGATGCGCGTGATGGCGCCACCGCGCGCGGCCACCGAGGCGACGTACTGTTCGCGGTCGTCGGTGACCACGAAGGTGATGCGCGAGCCGTCCCGAGACCACACGGCATCGGAGACCGGGCGGTCGAGCGACGGCGTCAGCAAGGTCGGCCGGCCGCCGGCCACCGGCACGATCGCCATGCGGTACTGCTCATAGGCGTCGTACCGCGGGTCGCCACCCTCCATGAAGAGTAGCGTCGCACTGTCGGGGCTCCAGGCGAGCGGCTCGCTGTGGCGGGCCGTGTTGGTGCTGACCTGCCGCGGCGTGGCTCCGGCGCGCGACTCGATGACGTACACCTCGCGGAGCGAGCTCCGCTCTCGCGCCTCCGACCGTGCGCTGATGAAGGCGATGTGCCGGCCGTCGGGCGACCACGTCGGCGCGGAGTCGTCGTAGGGCCCCGAGGTCAGCGGCGTGGTGCGCTTCGCGGCGATGTCGTAGAGGTACAGGTGGGTGCGCAGCTTGCCGTCCACGTACCCGACGCCATCGCGCTTGAACTTGAAGGTCTCGATCTCGATCGGCTTCGGTGCCTTGTCCGGCTTGTCGTCGTCGGCGGTCGGGTCGACGTCGCGGGAGGTGACCACCAGGCGGGCGCTGTCGGGCGACCAGGCATAGCCGCTGACGCCGCCAGCCACGTCGGTGAGCTTCTGCGCTTCCCCCCCGAGACGGCTCAGCGTCCACACCTGCGACTTCTTCTTCTCGTCTGCGCGCAGGAACGACAGCCACTTGCCGTCCGGACTCCAGCGTGCGGCTGACTCGGCGTCGGGGGTGGACGTCAGCCGGATGCGGTCGCTGCCATCCCACTTGACCATCCAGATGTCGGTGTCGCTCTTGTCCTTGGCCACATCCACCGTGCTCGCGGCGTAGGCCACCCAGGCACCGTCTGGCGACCGCTGCGGATCCCGCACCGAGATGATCCGGTCGACATCGGCCACCACGATCGGGCGGGGCGCTGCCGCGGGCTGGGCCGCGGCACCTGCGGCGGGCGTTGTCGGCGACGTCACCTGCGCCGCCAGCGGGGCGGTGGTCACGAGCAGGAGCACACCAGCCAGCCACGGGCGGCGCACGAGCAGCGAGGAGGTCATCGGCGATCGGTCCTTTCTGAGAACCCCAGCATTGTCGCTCAACTGCCCGTCCCGTTGGCCGCGTCGGCCAGCCTCCGGACATTCGGGCGGGGGCGCCTGGCCCGGCGCGCGATAAGATCCCCGGCGTGCAGTCACGAACCTTCGTCGGCCTCCTGCTTGCCGCGCTGACCGTGGCGACGGGCGCAGAGGCCCAGACGCGTCGCCGGCCTGCCGGAGCGGCCCCGCCGGCCGCGGGCGTCTACACGACGACCCGTCCGCCTGCCGCCCTCGAGAACAAGCAGGTCGTGCTCGAGACCACGATGGGCACCATCGTGCTGCAACTCGACGCCACCGCGGCGCCCAATCACGTCGGCTTCCTGCTCGATCAGGCCGAGGCCGGGGCGTACGACGGCACCGTCTTCCATCGCGCCGTGCCGCTCGGCATCCTCCAGGGCGGGGATCCCCTGTCGAAGGACCCGTCGAAGACGACGCTGTACGGCACCGGTGGCCTGAACCGCCTGAAGCGCGAGCCGAACGCACGCCGGCACGTGCGCGGGGCCGTGGCCGCCGTGTTGCAGCCGAACCGGCCCGACAGCGCCGGGGCGCAGTTCTTCATCTGCCTGACGGACCAGCCGGGGCTCGACGGGCAGTTCACCGTGTTCGGCGAGGTCGTCGAGGGGCTCGAGGTCGCCGAGCAGATCTCGCAGACGCCGCTCGACACCGCCGGGCGCCTCACCACGCGAGTCGTGATCACGAAGGCGACGGTGCGCGAGACGCCGCCGCCGGTCACCGCGGCCTTCGCCGACACGACGGTCGAGGAACTGGCCGCGTATCGCGCCACCCTCCGCACCACGGTCGGCGACATCGTCATCGGCTTTGCCCCGGACGTGGCGCCCGGACACGTGCGCAACTTCCTGCGTCTGGCCCAGCTCGGGGTGTACGACGGCACCGGGTTCCACCGGGTCGTGCCGCGATTCGCGGTCCAGGCCGGCGATCTGTCGTCGCGCGCGGCGCCGCTGACCCAGGTGCAGCGCCGGGTCGTCGGCCCGGTGAAGGGCGAGTTCAATCCGTTGAAGCACGAGGCGGGCGTCGTGAGCATGGCGCGGGGGGACGACCCCGACAGCGCGAGCACGTCGTTCTTCATCTGCACGGCACCGGCGCCGTCGCTGGATGGCAAGTACACGGCATTCGGTCGTGTGCTGCAGGGGATGGACGTGGTGACGGCCATCGAGCAGGCGCCGCTCGATGGTGAGGCCCCACGCACGAGAATCGGGATCACGACAGTGACATTGACGAAGGGCGCGCGGTGAGCCACGCGAACGACACGACCAAGAAGAAGAAGGTCGACTACGGCAACGCCTGGGAAGAGGCCAAGGGGCTCATCTGGAAGAGCCGGGCCCGCCTCAGTCTCGGGCTGAGCCTGATGCTCGTCAACAGGCTCGTCGGCCTCGTGCTGCCGGCCTCCACGAAGTTCCTCGTCGACGATGTCATCGGCAAGGGCCAGGCGCAGCTGCTGTGGCCGCTGGCCGGCGCCGTCGCCGCCGCGACACTCGTCGAGGCGGTCACCTCGTTCACCCTGTCGCAGGTCCTCGGCGTGGCCGCGCAGGGCGCCATCACGGAGATGCGCCGCTCGGTGCAGGCGCACGTGGCCCGGCTGCCCGTGCGCTACTTCGACACCGTCCAGACCGGCGTGCTGATCTCGCGCGTCATGTCGGACGCCGAGGGCATCCGCAACCTCGTCGGCACCGGCCTGGTGCAGCTCACCGGCGGTGTGCTTACGGCCATCATCGCGCTCGGCGTGCTGTTCTACCTGAACTGGCAGCTCACGCTCGTGATGATCGTGGTGCTCGGGGCCTTCGGCGTCATCATGGCCATCGCCTTCAAGCGCCTGCGGCCGCTGTTCCGCGAGCGCGGCCAGATCAACGCCGAGGTCACCGGCCGCCTGTCGCAGTCGCTCGGCGGCATCCGCGTGGTGAAAGCCTACACGGCCGAGAAGCGTGAGGAGATCGTCTTCAGCAAGGGCGTCCACCGCCTGCTGCGCAACGTCGCGCAGTCGATGACCGGCGTCTCCGCCACCACGGCGCTCGGCACGCTCATCATCGGCGTCACCGGCGTGATCATGATCACGATCGGCGGCCGGGCCATCGTCGCCGGCACGATGTCGCTCGGCGACTTCATCATGTACATCTTCTTCACCGGCCTGGTCGCCGCGCCGATGATCTCCATCGCGTCGATCGGCACGCAGATCACCGAGGCCTTCGCCGGCCTCGATCGCATCCGCGAAATCAAGAAGATGGCCACCGAGGATGCCGACGACGTCAATCGCCGGGCGCTGACCGACGTCCAGGGCCGCGTGACCTTCGACGATGTGTGGTTCGAGTACAACCCCGGCGTGCCGGTCATCAAGGGCGTGTCCTTCGACGCGCCGGCCGGGTCGACCACCGCGCTCGTGGGGTCGAGCGGGTCAGGCAAGAGCACGCTGATCAGCCTCGTCATGGCCTTCAACCGGCCGACCTCCGGTCGCCTGCTCATCGACGGGCAGGACCTCGAGCAGTTGCAGCTCTCGAGTTACCGCGCGCAGCTCGGCATCGTCCTGCAGGAGAACTTCCTGTTCGACGGCACCATCGCCGACAACATCCGGTACGCCAACCCGCACGCGTCGATGGACGACGTCGTCGCGGCAGCGAAGATCGCCTACTGCGACGAGTTCGTCGACGGCTTTGGCGACGGGTACAAGACGGTGGTGGGGGAGCGCGGCGTCCGCCTGTCGGGCGGCCAGCGCCAGCGCGTCGCCATCGCCCGGGCCATTCTGGCCGACCCGCGCATCCTGATCCTCGACGAAGCCACCTCCAGTCTCGACAGCGAGAGCGAAGCGAAGATCCAGGAAGCGCTGCGGTCCCTGCGTCGCGGGCGCACCACCTTCGTCATCGCGCACCGCCTCTCGACCATCCGCAGTGCCGATCAGATCCTCGTGATCGAGGACGGCTCGGTCGCCGAGCGGGGCACCCACGCGGAACTGATGGCGCTCGACGGCCGGTATCGCCAGCTGCACGACCGGCAGTACGCGGTCGAACTCGATCGCTTCATCAACCCGGGCGAAGACTTCACGCCGGAACCCGCCGCCGCAGCGACCGCCAGCGCGCCCCGGCGGTAAGGTCTCGGCAGTCCCGTCGGCCATGGAGTTGCGCGCTCGAGCACGGGAAGGCCGATGGGGCGGGCGTTTGCTGGGCGCCGTGATCGCCGGGTGTGCGCTGGTCCTGGCCCTCGCCCTCCTGGTGCCCGCGGCGGTCGTCATCCGGGTCGGCGAGCCCGGGGGACTCGTGCCGCCGATGCTCTCGGGCGTGTACGAAGCCGAACGCAACTACGGACACCCGATGCGCTGGACGGATGGCCGTGCCCGCCTGCGCTGGCCCGGGCGCTTCGCGGCCGATCCCGCCGCAGTGGTCGTCACCCTGGCGGGCTTTCCCGGCCGGCACCCCGACCACGTGGAGGTTCGCGTCAACGGGCACGTGTCGCGTCATCCCGTGACGATCGACTACACCGATGTGCGCGTCGAGTTGCCCGCGCACGTGCGCACCCCCCTCGACATCGCCATCACGAGCCTCACGACCCTCCGGCCGGCCGACGGACGCGCGCTGGGCGTGCGGCTCGAGGCCGTCACCGTCGAGACCCGTCCCCTCATCCAGCGCCTCGCGCGAGTGGACGGCACGGCAGGCGTGCTCCTGCTCGGCGGCGCCGCGTGGCTGATTGGGGGATGGGCGGCCGGCGTCGGCGCGTCGCGGACCCGGCGGTGGCGCAGCGCGCTGCTGGCCTGGTGCGTCGTGACGCTGCTGGCTGCGGTCCTGGCGCCCACCGCCATGCGCAACGACACGTGGACCATGACCCTCCCTGTCGTGCTCGGCGTGTGCACCGTCGTCCTGCTCGGCCGCGCCGGTCATGCCCCCGTCGTCGCTG
>NZ_JALHPM010000203.1:0-10799 GCF_022842525.1 Luteitalea sp. | reverse complement strand
CCCGCCCGCGACAGCACCGGCCGAGGCGCCTGCGCCCCCGGCGCCGACGCCGTCACCGACGGCACGCCTGGCGATCACGTCACCCGGGCCGCAGTTCGCCGTGGGCGGTGGGCCGTACACGGTACCGATCACCATCTCCGGGGCCCAGCGGCTGTCGACCGTGAGCCTGTCGGTGACGTACAACCCGTCGGTCCTGCGGGTCCGGTCCGTGCAGCCCGGGACGTTCCTGGCCCAGGGTGGCGTGACGCCGACGTTCTCGCAGCAGATCGACCCGGGGGCGGGACGCGTCGACGTCACCGTGTTGCGGCCCGGCGACCAGGTCGGCGCGACCGGCACCGGCCTCATCGCGACGCTCGTGTTCGAAGCCATCGCGCCGGGGCAGTCCGCGATCACGCCGGCAGGGGTGGCGTCCAATCCGGAACAGGGCAGCATCGGCCTCCAACTCGTGCCCGCGGCCGTGACGGTGCGATGACCATGACGGGCGGTGCGCTGCGCGCGTTGCGCCGCGCCTCGTCGAGCGAGGGCGGCTACTCCTTCATCGAGTTGCTGATGGTGGCCGCCATCGTCCTGGTGCTGGCCAGCGCCGTGCTGCCGTTGAGCAAGGTCGGCATCCAGCGCCAGAAGGAGGTCGAGTTGCGACGGGCGCTGCGCGAGATGCGGACGGCCATCGACCGCTACAAGGACGCCGCCGACCTGCAGCAGATCTCGAACCTGGAACTCGAGCCCGACGACATGGGCTATCCGCCCGACCTCGAGACCCTGGTCAAGGGGGTCCCCAAGGCGGGCGACGCCTCGCAGGGCGTGCTGCGATTCCTGCGCCGCATCCCGCGCGACCCCGTCACGGGCGAGGCCGAGTGGGGACTCCGGTCCTACCAGGACCGCCCGGAGAGCACGTCCTGGGGCGGGCAGAACGTGTTCGATGTCTATTCGACGGCCAGTGGCACGGGGCTCGATGGCATTCCCTACAGCGAGTGGTGAGATGACGAGAGAGGCGTGCGGGCCGCAGCTCGCCGAGGGCGGGCGAGGGGCGGAGCCCGCCGTCACTGTGCGAGGGGCGGAGCCCGCCGAAGCCGTGCGAGCCGATGGTCCGCGAGCACGGCGAAGGCGGGGCTTCACGCTGCTGGAGCTGATGGTGGTGATGGCCCTCATCGTGGTGCTCGGGGCCATCGCGATGGCGGGCTATCGCAATTCGGTGACCCTGGCGCAGGAAGCCGTGCTGCGCGAGGACCTGTTCCGGATGCGCGATGCCATCGATCAGTACTACGCCGACAAGAACAAGTATCCGTCGACGCTGGAGGCGCTGGTCAGTGACGGCTATCTGCGGGCGCTGCCCGAAGATCCCTTCACCAAGTCCTCGGCGACGTGGCAGGAGATTCCTGCCGAGCCCGACGCCAACAATCTGAGCGCCGAACCGGGCGTGTACAACGTTCGCAGCGGCTCGGACCGCACCTCGATCCAGGGCACACCGTACAGCGAGTGGTGAGCCGCGCGGCGGCGCCCCCCTGACACACGACACCGGCCGCGACCGAGGACATCTGCCTCGTGTCGCGGCCGGTGCCTCATCCGCCTGGGGTCAGCGCACCGCGGGGGACACGGGCGTGACGGCGTCGGCGTCCTTCTCGCCTGTCCGGATGCGGACGACCCGCTCGACCGGGAGCACGAAGATCTTGCCGTCACCCACGTCGCCGGTCCGCGCCGCTTCGGTGATGGCCTCGATCGCGGTGTCGACGAACCCGTCGCTGACGCCGATCTCGACTCGCACCTTCTCGGCCAGCGCCATCTTCACCGTCGTGCCGCGGTAGTTCTCGACGTGTTCGGTCTCGCCGCCGTGCCCCTGCACGCGGCTGATCGTGAGGCCGCGCACCTGGACGCGGAAGAGCGCCTCGAGCACCGAGTTGACCTTTTCCGGTCTGACGATTGCCACGATCATCTTCATGCGCGTCCTCCTTCGGTGGTCACGGCCGTCGCCGCCATCACGCTGGGGGCGAGGTCGGGACCGATGAGAATCGCGCCGTCCCCTTCGGCGTAGGCTTCCTCGCCGTGGTCGCTGACATCGAGGCCCAGCGCCTCATCACGCGAGGCTGCCCGCAGCGGCAACACGAGGCCGATCAGCTTGAGCAGGACGAACGTCATCACCGAGCTGTAGACGAGGGCCGCGGCGATGCCCGCCGCCTGAATCCCGATCTGGCCGGCGTTGCCGCCCACCAGTCCGTTGGCGGCGCCACTCCACGCCTGATCGGCGAAGACGCCGGTCAGGAGCGCCCCGACCATGCCGCCGACGCCGTGCGCGGCGACGACGTCCAGCGAGTCGTCGAGGCGCGTGCGGGCGCGGAACTGAATGGCGAAGTAGCTCGGGATGGCGGCAATGCCGCCCAGCATCAGCGACGACACCGGGCTGATGTACCCCGCCGCCGGCGTGATGGCCACCAGACCGACCACGATCGCGGTCGCCCCACCCACGGCCGTCACGCGCCCGGTGCGGATGACGTCGAGCAGCGTCCAGACGACCAGCGTTGCCATCGGCGCGAGCATGGTGTTGGTGAACGCGAGTCCGGCGATGCCGTTGGCGGCCAGCGCACTGCCCGCATTGAAGCCGAACCAGCCGAACCACAGCAGCCCGGCGCCGAGCAGCACGAACGGGACGTTGTGCGGCAGCATCGCCTGTCGGCCGTGGTCGAAGCGCGGTCCCACCACCAGCGCCGCCACCAGGGCGGCCGCCGCGGCGTTGACGTGGACGACGGTGCCGCCCGCGAAGTCGAGGGCGCCCATCGTGGCCAACCAGCCGCCGCCCCACACCCAGTGGGCCACCGGCGCGTAGACCGCGAGTACCCACA
The DNA here is from genome assembly GCF_022842525.1 of Luteitalea sp. Classification (NCBI taxonomy): domain Bacteria; kingdom Pseudomonadati; phylum Acidobacteriota; class Vicinamibacteria; order Vicinamibacterales; family Vicinamibacteraceae; genus Luteitalea; species Luteitalea sp. The sequence continues at coordinate 7,965 of NZ_JALHPM010000203.1, read as the reverse complement.
GCGTGATGAAGGCGATGTAGGCACTGAAGCGCATGCGCTCGACGATGGCTCCCGAGATCAGTGCGGCCGTGATGACGGCGAAGGTGCCCTGGAACGCCATGAACAGCACATGGGGAATCGTGCCCTGCGGGTCCAGCGTCACCCCCTTGAGCAGGCTGAAGCCGAGCCCGCCGACCAGCGAGGTGCCCGGGGCGAATGCCAGCGAGTACCCGAGAAGGGCCCACGCCACGCCCGCGAAGCCCAACGAGATGAAGCTCATCATCATCGTGTTGAGCGCGTTCTTGGACCGGACCAGCCCGCCGTAGAAGAAGGCCAGGGCGGGGGTCATCAGCAGCACGAGCGCCGTGGAGATCAGCATCCACGCCACATCTGCGTTGTTCATCGATCCTCCGGAGGGAGACGACGGGCCGGGCGGAACCTCGTTGTTCCGCGCGTGTCGCGTCCGCTCGGGGAAAAGAAGTAGCAAGATCGATGCTCGGCTGTGTGCAGCCCCTGCTCGATTGCCCCAACTCCTTCTGCCGTGACGACTTGCGAGGATGTCAGAGAGACGAGAGCAGAATGGGATCCGACATTAATGTGGCCTGCTACCTGCGATCCGACATATTTGTTCAGTCGCGTCGGAACCGGCGCAGGTCAATCCCAAGTTTCTTCACCTTGTAGGCGATGATGCGCTCGGTCGTGTCGAGCAGACGCGCCGTGCGGGCCAGATTGCCGCTCGTGGTCTTCAGCGCGTCCTGGATGAGGTCCATCTCGAGCGAGGCCGTCGCCGACGAGAGGGAGACCCGGGGCAGTGTGCCCGAGACCTCGGCGGTCTGGAGGCTGGGAGGCAGATCGTGGCCGTGGATCACGCCGCCGGTCGCCACCAGCACCGCACGCTCGATGCAGTTCTCCAACTCGCGGACGTTGCCGGGCCAGTGATAGCTCATGAGCATGTCGATCGCCGTGGTGGCCAGACGCCGCACGTCCTTGCCGTGCGCGGCCGCGTACTTCTCGACGAAATGGTCGGCGAGCAGAAGGATGTCCGGCCGCCGATCGCGCAGCGGGGGCAGGAAGAGCGAGAAGACGTTCAGGCGGTAGTAGAGGTCCTCGCGGAACGTGCGCTCGCGGACGGCGTCTTCCAGGTTGCGATTGGTGGCCGCGATGAGACGGACGTTGACGCGCAACGTCTGCGTGCCGCCCAGACGCTCGAATTCCCGCTCCTGCAGCACCCGCAGCAGCTTCACCTGGGTGCTCAGGGAGAGTTCGCCGACCTCGTCGAGGAACAGCGTGCCGCCGTGGGCGAGCTCGAAGCGACCCTTGCGTGCGGTGCGGGCATCGGTGAAGGCGCCGGCCTCGTGGCCGAACAGCTCGGACTCGACGAGTCCTTCGGGCAGGGCGCCGCAGTTCACCTTGATGAAGGGTTTGCTGGCGCGCGCCGAGTGGTAGTGGATGGCGTGCGCGATCAGCTCCTTGCCGCAGCCCGACTCCCCGCGGATGAGCACGGTGGTCTGGCTGCGCGCCACCTGCGTGACCTGCGCGAACAGGGCCTGCATGGGGCGACTGCTGCCGATGATGTTGCGGAAGTCGTACCGTTCGCGCAGCTCCTCGCGCAACTGGGCGTTCTCGGCGACCAGTTGCTGGCGTTCGGCCTGCTGCAGGGCGTGGATGCGGACGGCATACCCGAGCAGGGAGGCGACCACCCCCAGGAACTGGAGCAATCGCTCCATGTCGGCGTCGATGCGGTGGGGGCGCGCGAGGCCGACGGCGCCGACGCAGGCCCCGGCGGCGCAGATCGGGACACAGACGAAGGTGGTGTCCTCGCTGCTGGCGGCAGCCTTGTGGACGCCGGTGCGATTGAGGAAGAGCGGTTCCTGGCTGGCGCGGGGCACCACGACCGGCCGCCCGGTGTCGACCACGCGGCCGATGATGCCCTCGCCGACGCGGTACCGGACACGCTGGGCGGTCTGCCAGCTGATGCCGGTGGCGGCGGCGACCGAGAGCTCGGGCGCCTCGCCGTCGCGCAGGACGATCACCCCGCTGCGGGCCGACACGGCTTCGGCCACGTGCTCGAGCGCGCGGGCCAGCGCGGTCTTGAGGTTCGGGGCCGCGCTGAGCACCGGGCCGAGCGACAACAGGGCCGAGAGGTGATCGCTCTCGGCCCGGACGGCCACTGGTCTGGGCATGCGGGCACCAGACTACGCCGAAACGGCTGGCGGCGGCATCCCCCTGCCGCCGCCATGACGCACTCCGCGACGGGCCGCGCCCGCCTACGGCGAGGCGAGCGCGTACACGAAGCCGAGCAGGATGGTGTTCTGCTGCGGCCGGAACTGGTCGGTCTTGTATTCGAAGAAGTCGGCGGTCGACCAATCCCGCCGATATTCCACGCGAATGGACAGGCCCTTGACCAGGGTGTGCTCGCTGGTCAGCGTGATCTCGCGGATCGTCTGCGCCGTACCGGTGGCGAACCCGTCGCGATCCTCGAAGATCTCGAAGCGCGGCGTGATGGCCCATGACGGCAGGATGCTGAACCGGGCGTAGCCGGCCACGCCGTGCCAGGCGGCGGTCTGGCCATTGACCGTGTCGCGCCCGATGTCCATGTTGGCCATCAGTGAGACCTTGGGCGACACCGTCCAGGTCGCCACGGTGTCGTAGAGATTTCTCCACCCGACCGCGCCGTTGGGCCCCTCGGGCCCGCCCATCCAGGCCTGCGAGATCGTGAGCGACGGCAGGGCCTTCCACGACACGACCGCCGCGCCCGTCTTGGCGCTGTTGTTGTCCTTGGCGTTGTTCCAGCCGTTGACCAGGTACCCGGTGACGGTGACGGTGTCGGACACCGGCAGGGCGGCGCGGACGCCGAGGTGGTAGTAGGGAGCCGCCCAGGCAAACAGCAGCGACCGCGAGTAGTTCCAGTTGTAGGCCGTTTCGGTCGGCTCGGCGCCGATCGGGGTGTTGAACTTGCCGGCGTCGATCTGCATGCCGCGGCCCACCGGCGCCAGCACGCTGACGTAGGCCTGCTGGACGTACTTCAGGGCGCCATCATCGGGGTCGACGGAGTTGACCCAGGTGGCCGTCGGGCCGAACCCGATGTCGGCGCGGAAGCCGAGGCGACGAGTCTCGGTCGGCACGAGGTCGAAGGCGACCTCGAAGTAGCTGAAGGCGAACTCGTCGTTCTTTTCGTCGAAGTTGCGCAGGATGTTCTGGCCGGAGGCCGGGTCGTTGCCGTTGTACTCGTAGTAGGTGTCGACGGTGCTCGAGACCTTGACGGGCCCGAACACCTTCTGCCAGGGGTTGGGCGAGGACGGCGGCGCGGGCACGTCCCCGGGCTGCGCTGCCTCGGCGACAGCCGGGGGGAGCGGTGTGCCCGCCGCGGTCGTTGCGACCGGAGGGCTCGTGCCGTCGGCCGGTACGGTCTGCGCGGCGGCTCCAGAGGCCGCCAGGACGCACAACGTCAGCATCACCGGCTCGAGACGTGTGCGTCGAGTCCACAACAACACAAAGCGTGCAACTGATGTCATGCCAGGGTGCACTACCACAGGTCGTGCCAGGACATTTGGACCACTTCGAGATAATCGACCTAACTGCAACTGAAGTAGGAGTTTAGCTCTTGTAGGCGTAGTCGTCGCCAAGACTGGACATCAGACGTTTTTGTCGTCATCTGCACGTAAAGCGACATTCGTGTACGCCGACGCGGGCGTATTCGTCCTCTCGTGGGACCAAAAGCACTTTGTTGAACAGAGTGCACAGCGTGCCCAGTCCAGGCGTCGCCGCGGGACGCCACAGACACGACAACGCCCCGGAGACACCGGCCTCCGGGGCGTGCACGTGGCGAGGGTCGCGGGTGCCGAGGCGGCGCGTTACTGGACGACGATCTCGATCTGGGCTTCGCCGCGCTGGCCGACCGCGTTGACCACCTCGAGGGTGATGGTGCGGCGGCCGGGCGTCGAGTAGGCCTTGCTGGTGGTCGGGCCGGTGAGCACGCGCCGGTCCCCGTCCCCGAGGTTCCAGTTGTAGGTGACGATGTTGCTGGCGCCGGTGGTCGTGGCGGTGAACTGCACGACCGTGTTGACGGCCGGGTTGGTCGGCGACGCGCCGATCGTCACGCTGATCACCCGCTCCTCGACCGTCACCGCCGTCGTGGCGGTCGTGATGTCGCCCCCGGTGTCGGTGACCGTGACGGTGACGGGGTAGCTGCCCTTGCGCGCGTAGACCTTCTGGATGGTGCGCGAGCCCGAGACCGGCCCGAGCGACCGCCGGTCGCCGTCGCCGAAGTCGATGACCACGTCGCGCACCGGGTCGCCGTTGGTCTGCGGCTGGACGTTGATGGTGAACACCGCGTTCTCGCCCTCGCCGATGGCGGTGGCCGGCGGCGTCAGCGTGATGATCGGCCGCGTCGTCACGCGCACCGTGGTGGTCGCCGTGACGCTGCCGACGCTGGCCGTCACCGTGGCCTCGCGGGTCGTCGTGAGCTGCGTACGCGCCTCGCCGTTGCCGTCGGTGATGACGTTGGCGTCCCGCAGGACGCCGGCGCTCGTGCCGAATGTGACCGGGACCCCCGGGAGGCGACGGTTGTTCTCGCCCGTCGCGACGGCCAGGATGTCGACCGTGCCGCCGTTGGCGGCCACCGCACTGGGCGTCGCCGTGACGGTGAGGGTGGTGGCCGCGGCCGCGCCGACGCGGATCTCCAGGGCTTCGGCCTGCGCGCCGCCCGAGAAGGCGCGAATCGAGGCGATGCCCGAGGCCGTGCCGGCATTGAGCACGACGGTGGCGCGTCCGCCGCTGGTCCGCGCTTCGGCCGGCTGGAGCGCCCCCAGGGTCGTCGTAAAGTTCACCTGCGTGCCGTTCTGCACCGGAACGCCGCCCGGCTCGGTGACACTGGCGGTGATCTCGACCGTCCCGTTGAGCGCGACCACCGTGTTGTTGGCAAACAACGTGACCGCCGAGTCGGTGGGCGCGGTGAGGGGGGCCTTGTCGCAGCCGACGAGGACGAGCGCGAGCACCAGGCTGGTCGCGCCCAGGGCCGCCCGGCTGGCGGCCGCCCACGATGGCAGGGACACGAAGAGTTGCGGTGCTAGCATGGCAGCCAAGAATACCAAACGCATGAGGAGACCCGCACAGGACCCGGCTCTGTCAGACGCGCGCGGCTACGCGATGGCCGTCCTGCTCGTCGGGATCGCGGTCATGCTGGTGCTGATGACCGTCGCCATGCCCGTGTGGCGCCAGCAGCAGAAGCGGGAGCGCGAGGAGGAGCTGCTGTTCCGCCTCAAGCAGTACGCCCACGCGCTGGCCCTGTATCAGCGGAAGCTCCCGGGCGCGGCGCCGACCAACGTCGAGGAACTGGTCAAGCAGCGGTTCCTGCGAAAGAAGTATCTCGACCCCATGACCGGCAAGGACTTCGCCGTCCTGCGGGTCGGGCAGGTGTCGCCAGGCATGACCAGTCCGCTGCCGGGGCAGGTCGAGACCGACCCGCGGGGCACCACGAGGCCGGGGACGCCTTCCGCGCGCCCGCCCTCGACGGGCCTCGACGTGCGGCCAGGCGGTGGCCCCACCAGTCCCGGACAGACGCAGCCCGGAGGGTTGGGCGCCGGCGGCATGTCGACGGGCGCCATTCGCGGCGTGGTCAGCACGAGCAAGGACTCATCGCTCCGGGCGTGGAAAGGGCGCACCCAGTACGACCAGTGGGAGGTCGCCATCGAGGACATCACGCCGCGCAACGTCGGGCCGCAGGCCCCGCAGCCCGGCCAGAACCAGCGTCCGGGCGCGGGACCGGGCCGTCCGGGGCAAGCGGGGTCGGGCCCGCGCGGCACGCGGCCGACGTCGCCCGGCCAGCTGCCGGCTAACCCGTACGGGTCGACGATTCGGCCGTGACGGCGGCATGGCCCGCGCCACTCAGCCGGTAGGCCAGCCACATCCCCAGTGAGAGCACCAGCGGGATGGCCGCCAGCACGCGACCGCCCGCCAGCGGCAGCGTCAGGCCCATCGCCCACGGCAGCAGCATGGCGCCGCCGCAGCCGATGGCCGACACGGCCGACACCGCGAAGGCGGCGCGGTCGGCGAAGCGCTGGGTCACCACGCCGAACATCGACGGGTAGATGGGGCCCGTCGCGCCTCCCAGGAGGACCAGCGCGATCGTCGTGCCCCACGCGTGCCCGACACTCAGGGCGAGCAGGACCCCACCCGCGGTCAGCACCGCCAGCGACCCCTGCAGCACCACGGCGGGCCCGACGCGCAGCGCCAGCGCGGTCGAGATGATCCGCCCGGAGAGATACGAGAACCAGTAGAGCGACATCGACAGCGCCGCACTCGCGGGCGCAACGCCGAGGGTGCGTTCGAGGTAGGTGGGGGCCCACCCGCTGAAGCCCGACTCGACGCCGCCGTACAGGAAGACCAGCGCGCCAATCAGCACGAGGGCGATCGGCAGGTGTCGTCCCTGTGACGACGGAATCGCCTCGGGCAGATCTCGGGCCCCGTCGCGCGGCAGCACCTTCCAGGCCCACGGCAGCAGGGCCATCGCCGCGGCGCCGCCGACGGCCGGCACCCAGCGGGCCTGACCCCCGGCGTTCAGGAGGGCACTGGTGATGAGTGGCCCGACGACGGTCCCGACCCCATACACCGCGTTGATGAGATTGACGACGAAGGCCGGGCGGTGGGTGAGGAGGCGCGAGGCCACGAGGTTGATGCTGATGGTGCCGAAGCCGTAGCCCATCCCGAGCACGCCGCTGGCCAGCAGCAGGCTGACGACGCCGGTCGCGAGGGCGAGCCCGGCCGTGCCCGTGGCGAACACGCTCAGGGCGCCGAGGATCGTGACGCGGGTGCCGATGCGGTCGAGCAACAGGGTCGAGGTGATCTGCGACAGCAGGAACCCGGCGAACAGGGCGCTGTACAGCACACCCACCGACGACACCGGAATGTCGGCCACGCGGGCGAACTCGGGGAGGGCCGGTCCGAGCGCGGCGATGCTGAGGCCCAGCGCGACGAACACGGTCGACAGCAGGGCGATGAGGACGGACGGGACGTGTCGGTCAGGCACGGGTCTGTCCGGTGCGCGCCGCCGCGATGTGGTCGTGCACGGCACGGCGGAGCTGGGCGATGTCTGCCAGCGTCGCCGTGCCGGCCACGCGGTTGGTCAGCAGCACGACATAGAGGTCCAGGGCGGGATCGATCCAGATCGACGTGCCCGTGAAGCCCGTGTGCCCGATGGCGTGCGGTGTGAAGCGCGTGCCACACGAGGAACTGGGGAGCGCCGTGTCCCACGCCAGTGCTCGGGACGATCCCGGGACGGGTGATCGCCGCGCGAACGCCCGCACCAGCCACGAGGGAGCCAGGGCGGTGTCCATACCCTGCAGGCCTTGCAAGAGGGTCTGCGCGATGCGTCCGACGCCATGGACGGTGCCGAAGAGACCGGCGTGGCCGGCCACGCCGCCCATGGCCGCGGCATTGTCGTCATGCACGTGGCCTGCCGGGACCGGGTTGCGCCAGGCCGTGCGTCCGGTGGGCTGCACAGCACGTTCGGGAGCGACTGGCCCGAACGCGGGCGGCTCGTCCGTCACTGGCGAGAGGACGGCGGTGGTCTGGACGTCGAGCGTCGCCGCGCCGATGTGCTCGAGCACGCGGCCGAGCACGATGAAGCCCAGGTCGCTGTAGATCGAGGCCGAGCGCGGGGCGCAGGCAAGCGGTGCGTCCGCGCTGGCCTGCACGATGGCATCGGCGCCCGACGCGGACGCGTACAGCGGCAGGTGTGCCGGCAGGCCGCTGGCGTGCACGAGCAGGTCGCGGACCCGGACGTCGGCCCGATCGGCCAGCTGCCACGCGGGCAACCAGCGATGCACGCGCGTGTCGAGGTCGAGTCGCTGAGCGGCCACGAGTCGCATCGCCACGAGCCCGGTCGCGAGCACCTTGGTCAGGGAGGCGAGGTCGTACACGGCCAAGTCTGGCGCGCCGATCGAGAGGCGACCGCTGACGCCCCGCGCGTCGCAGATCGGAAGAGCG
>NZ_JALHPM010000202.1:0-10960 GCF_022842525.1 Luteitalea sp. | reverse complement strand
CGTCCTGCCTGGGGGCGTTCGGACACCATTCCTCGCCAAGTCGGGGTCGCAGATGGACGAGGCCGTGCGCGCCCTGCCACCCGACGCACCGGCTTCGTACGCTCGAGGCATGAGCGTCCTGCGGAGCCGGGTGGCCGTGGCCGAGCGCTTCGGCTCCACGCCGGAACGCGTCGCCGCCCACGTCCGCCGGGTGGTCGAGCGCAGCGGCCGCAGCGGACGGTCGTACGTGGGCCTCGACGCGCACGTGCTGCGGCTGGTCGTGCGGGTGCTGCCGCCGCGCCTCCGCGACTGGGTGCTGAGGCAGAGTTTTGCCTAGGCTGCCGCACGGTTCACCACCGCGCCGCGCCCCGCCCCGAGTCCGGGTCCGGACTCCGGTACAATGGAGAGTTTGCGGCCCCTGCCGCGAGGCTTTTCATGATTGCTGTCCACGGCGTCTCCATGCGGTACGGGTCGAAGGTCCTCTTCGACGACGTCACCACGACCTTTTCTGCGGGCCGCCGCTATGGCCTGACGGGCCCCAACGGCGCCGGCAAGTCCACGTTCATGAAGTTGCTGACGGGCGAGCTGCAGCCGCAGAAGGGCGCGGTCACCCGCCCCTCGAAGCTGGGCGTGCTCCGTCAGGACCAGTTCGCCTTCGACCAGTTCCGCGTCGTCGACACCGTCATCATGGGCAACGCGAGGCTGTGGGCCGCGCTCGAAGAGCGCAACACGCTCTACGACAAGGTCGACATGACCGACGAGGACGGCATGCGCCTCGGCGAGCTCGAGGGCATCGTCGGCGAGGAAGACGGCTACAGCGCCGAGAGTGATGCGGCGATCCTGCTGGCTGGTCTCGACATTCCCGACGAGCTGCACGAACGCACGATGCAGGAACTGCAGGGCGGCCAGAAGGTGCGGGTGCTGCTCGCGCAGGCGCTCTTCGGGCAGCCCCAGGCCCTGTTGCTGGACGAGCCGACCAACCACCTGGACCTCGACTCGATCCACTGGCTGAAGGACTTCCTCGTGCGCTACGAGGGCGCGCTGATCGTGATCTCGCACGATCGGCACTTCCTCAACGCCGTCGTCACGCACATCGCCGACATCGACTACGAGACGATCATCACGTACACCGGCGGCTACGACGACATGGTCGTCGCCAAGACGCAGATCCGCGGCAAGATCGAGTCCGACAACGCGCAGCGCGAGAAGAAGATCGCCCAGTTGAACGACTTCATCGCCCGCTTCTCGGCCGGCACGCGATCGAGCCAGGTGACGTCGCGCAAGAAGGAAGTCGAGCGCCTGCAGACGACCGAGCTGGCGCGGTCCAACATCCAGCGCCCCTTCATCAAGTTCGCCATCGAGCGACCGTCGGGCAAGCTCGCCCTCGAGTGCAAGGCCGTCGCGAAGGCCTACGAGCACCTCGAGGTCATTCGCGACTTCTCCGCTGTCGTCAATCGCGGCGAGAAGATCGTCATCGTCGGCCGCAACGGCGTCGGCAAGACCACGCTGCTCAAGGCACTGCTGGCCGATGCCCCCGGCGTGGATCCCGATCCGGCCGCCCGCGACGACGGGCAGGTGCGCTGGGGGCACGAGGTGTCGGTCGGCTACTTCTCGCAGGACCACACGGGCGCCATCGCGAAGGGGACGACGGCCGTCGAGTGGCTCCACAGCTTCGCGCCCGACGCCGCGCGACAGGACATCCACGGCCTGCTCGGGCAGATGCTGTTCAGCGGCGAGGAAGGCCACAAGCCGACGGCGGCACTCTCCGGTGGCGAGACGGCCCGGTTGCTGTTCTGCCGTCTCATGCTGCAGAAGCCCAACGTGCTGGTGTTCGACGAGCCGACCAACCACCTCGATCTCGAGTCGATCAACGCGCTGAACATCGCCCTGCAGAAGTACGAGGGCACCGTGTTCCTGGTCACGCACGACGAGGACCTGATCGACGAGGTCGGCACCCGCGTGTGGCACTGCACGCGCGACGGGATCGAGGACTGGAAGGGCTCGTACGAGGAGTACGAGGCGGCCAAGGCGTAGAAATGCGCTAGCATCGCCTCCAGCGCGCCCCGCGCGCGCGGAAGCGGCATGTCCAGCTCCTCCGCACCGGCCTCGGTGCAGCTCGCGACGATGCGACGCGGCGTGATGATCACGCTGGTCGTCGCCGCGGTGTACTTCGTCAGCGCCCACCTCGGGACGTTCTGGACCACCGCCGGCCGGACGTCCACCCCCATCTTCCCGGGTGTGGGCACTGCACTGGCGGTGCTCCTCCTCTACGGTCGGCACTACTGGCCGACCATCCTCGTGGGTCGGTTGCTCGCCTTCTGGCTCGCCGATCCCGAGCTGTCCCCGGGGCTGATGGTCGCGATCGCCGGCGGCAATGCGTTCACCGCCTGGCTCGGCAGTTGGCTCATCACCCACTGGGGCTGCCTGGATCCTGCGCTGACCCGGCTGCGCGACGTCCTGTGGCTCGGCCTCGGTGGGGGCATCGCGGCGTCTGTCGTCGGCGCGACGCTCGGGGCCTCCGCGATGTGGCTCGGGGCGGGCGTCCCCACCACGGCCCTGGCCGGGACCTGGCTGCGCTGGTGGCTGGGCAGCGTCGGCGGCGTCCTGGTGGTCACGCCGCTCGCCCTGGCCTGGGGCACGGGGGAACCCGTCCCCCGCACGTCCCGCTACTGGCTCCCCCTGCTCGGGTGCGTGGCCGTGACCTCGGCCATCAGCGCCTGGGTCTTCCTCGGGTCGCGGCCGGCGCTCGGCATGACGTGGATGGTCTTCCCCGCCCTGCTCTGGAGCAGCCTCGCGTTCGGCGTGCGCGGCGCCACGCTCGCGCTGCTGCCCGCCACCGTCATCGGCGTGGCCGGTGCCTCGATGGGCGTCGGCATCCTCAGCCGGACCTTCGACGCCGATGTCAGCTACGTCCTGCTGCAGCAGTTCGTGACCGCCGCCTCGTTCACGTGTCTCGTGCTGGCCGTGGTCGCCGACGAACGACGCGGCAAGCAGGCCCTGAGGGATCGCGAGCACCGGCTGCACCTGGCGCTGGCCGCAGCGCACTCCTTCGGCTTCGAGTTCGACCGCGCGAGCGACATGGTCGAACGAACCTCGGAGTGCGCCGAGATCCTCGGGCTACCGCCCGACGAGGCCGAGCGTGGGTCGGCAAGGGCCTTCATCGCTCGTGTCCACGAGCACGACCGCCAGCAGTTCAGCGACGTGCTGGCAGCGGTCACGCCCCAGCAGCCCGCCGCGAAGCTGGCCTATCGGTTTGCTCGCGCCGACGGACGCCTCGTCCACATCTAGGAGTCCTGCACGGCCACCTTCGACGCCGAAGGCACGCTGACGGGCCTGGTCGGCGTGGCGATGGACGTCACGGAACGACGCCTCGCGGAACAGGAGCGCGAGAGCCTGCTGACGCGCGAACGCGCGGCACGCCAGGAAGCCGAGCAGGCCATGCTCCTGCGGGACGAGTTCCTCGGGACCGTGTCGCACGAACTGCGCACGCCGCTCAATGCCATCGTCGGCTGGGCGCAGATTCTCCAGTCGGGGCCGCGTACCGCCGACGCGCTGCAGTCGGGGCTGGCGACCATCGCCCGCAACGCGCGACTGCAGACGCAGTTGATCGACGACCTGCTCGACCTCAGTCGCCTCGGGGGCGGACGGCTGCGCCTCGACGCGCAGCCGATCGACGTCGTCGGGGTCGTGCGTGATGCGGTGCTGGCCGTGACGCCGGCGGCCTCGGCGCGGGACGTCCGCCTGTACCAGGAGGCGCCCTCTGCGCCGCTCCTGGTGACCGGTGATGCCGAGCGCCTGCAGCAGGTGTTCTGGAACCTGCTCGTGAACGCGGTGAAGTTCACCGAGCCGGGCGGCAAGATCCGCGTGCAGGTCGACCAGGTCGACGGCCGCGCCCGCATTCGCGTCAACGACACGGGCAAGGGCATCTCCCCCGACTTCCTGCCCCACGTGTTCGACCGGTTCCGCCAGGCCGACGGATCGACGACCCGCCGCCACAGCGGCCTCGGCATCGGCCTGGCCCTGGTGCGTCAGTTGGTGGAGATGCATGGCGGCGCGGTGAGCGCCGAGAGTCGCGGCGAGGGCCTCGGGGCCACGTTCACCGTCGAACTGCCGTCCCTGCGCACCGGCCCGCATCCCGTTCCGTTGCACACCGGCACACCCTCCCCCGTCGTCGAGCCGCATCGCGGCCTGACCGTGCTGGTGGTGGACGATGACCCCGATGCCCGTGAGGTGTGCAGCCATCTGCTCGAAGCGAGTGGCGCGCGTGTGCTGACCGCGGCCGGCGCCGAAGACGGCCTGCAGCTGGTGCGGTCCGAGCACCCCGACGTGCTGGTGGCGGACATCGGCATGCCCGGCGTCGACGGCTACGCGTTCATCAAGGCCGTGCGGGCCCTGCCGCCCGACGAGGGGGCCGACATCCCCGCGGTCGCCCTGACGGCGCTGGTTCGTGACGAGGACCGCCGTCGCGCCATCGAGGCCGGGTACCAGTCGCACCTCGCCAAGCCCGTGAACCGCGATGCCCTGCTCACCACGCTCAGCCGTCTGCACCCACGGCGAAATCGATCGTGACCACACCCGGCGCGGCATCGACACGCACGTGCCGCACCATCCGCGCCAGCATGGCGAGATCGGGGCCACCGCGCGGGGCGGCGGACGTGCCTGCCGAGCGGCCCTCGGCCGCCTCGGCGACGGCTTCGGCGAGGAGTTCGTTCAGCAGCGTGACGGGCAGGGGCACGGTGCCCGCGATCCTGGCGCCGGTCAGCGCCGGGAGCCCGGTCTCGACCTGATGGCGCAACCAGGCCTGCAGGCGTCCTTCGGTCATGGGTCGATCTCCGTGAGTACGGGGCGAACGGGTAAACGCCGGCAGCGGCTGCCCCGCGCCGGCCACGTGGAGGCGTGCGTCGATCTGGAGACCGCCGGCCGTGGACCGGCAGGTGAGACTCGCGACATGAGGCCAGAGTGGCGCCGCGTCGCCCAGTGCGGGAATCTCGGCCAGCCAGATGTGCACGAGACGTCCTGATAGCCGCACGAAAGACGGGAGCGGCGCACGTTGCAGCCCCCACGCCACCAGTTGCGAGGCCAGTTCCAGCGTGACGACGGGCGTGGGACGCAGTGACACGTCCGGGTGCAGCGTCGCATTGGCGTAGAACGACCCGTACCGCACCTGGACCTGCTGGTCGGTGCCGAGCGTGAGCGAGACGCCGTCCGGCAATCCCGGCAGCAGCGGCAGGACTTCCTCGATCACCGTGCGGTAGACCGGGAGGACGGCCGAGACCCTGGCGCCCTGGAGCCGTGGCAGCCCGGACCGCAGTTCACCGAGCAGGACGTCGTTCAGGGGCATGGGCCCAGTCGGAAGCACATCCTGCGCCAGCGGCTCATCCGGCCGCGCGCCCGAGCGCCACGACGATGTCGTACTCGGCCGGGGTCACCGGTTGGACCGACAGGCGACTCCCCTTGCGTGTCACCATCATGTCCTCGAGCCCGGCGGTGCGCTTGAGCACGTCCAGCGGCACGGTGGACGGGAATCGCTCGACGAATCCGATGTCGACCATGAACCACGTCGGGGAGTCGCGCGTGCTGCCCGGATCGTAGTAGTCGTGCCCGGGGACGAACGCCGAATGGTCCGGATAGCCCGGCCGCACGATCTCCGCCAACCCCGTGACCCCCGAGGGGCTCGCGTTCGACGCGTAGAACAGCACGCCGTCGCCCACCTGCATCTGATCACGCATGAAGTTGCGCGCCTGGTAGTTGCGCACACCTTCCCAGCTCGTGCGGCCGTCACGCGCCAGGTCGGCAATCGTGTAGGCGTCTGGCTCGCACTTCATCAACCAGCACCGTCGGGACATGTGATGCCTCACCTTTCGAGGAAGGGATGGGCCCCCGGTCCATCGCTCGACATCGTCCCCGTCTGTCCGTACGGAAACGTCATAGTGATGGGGTTCATGAAGATGAGCCGGGTGCGTAAAGTGTAATTTCTTCGTCGGTATTTCGACGACGCCGAGGCGAACCCGACGCCGTTCTCGCCACAATTCGAGCAAATCCCGCCGGGACGGGGTTGGCCGCAGCCGTGCACTGGAAGTGGACAGCGTGTCGCCCCTCCGTGCACACGCGCCCATCAATGACCCGACACCTGATCGTCCCCTCCCTCTTCGCCTCGCTCCTCGTCGTCCTCCCCTCCGCTTCGGTGGTCGCACAGCCCGTGCCGGAGCTGCTCGTCGCCCCACGGGCGGCCTCCGCGGCCCCCCGACGCGACGTGCCCGCGCGACGGATGCGCAAGGCTCGCGTCAACCCCGCCGCCCTCGAGGCCCAGGCCCTGCGGCTGGCGCTGTTCGACGACGTCCAGGTCACGTTCGCCCGCCGGTCGTTCAGCCGTCCAGGTGCGGACAAGGCCGTGTGGGTCGGCGACGGCGAGAACGGGGCGCAGGCGGTGCTGACCGCCGTGCGTGGGGTCGTCACCGGGACCGTGTTTGCCGACAACCGCACGTTCGAGATCACCATCGACCCCGACGGTCAGTACACCGTGACCGAGCTCGACCCCGGTGCCTTCCCGACCGACGATCCGATGTTCGATGATTTCCAGTTCGAAGTCCTGGAGGCGCCAGACGGCTTCGTCGGTGACCAGGCGGTTGCGGCCGCCACCACCGAGGCCGCTCTCACCGGGACGCCGGTCGGCATCGACGTGATGATCGTGTGGACACCCGCCGCCGAGACCGCCGCAGGCGGTCGGGCGGCCATGGAGAGCCTGGCGTTGAACTCGGTCGCCACCACCAATCTCGTCTACCGCAACAGCGGGATCGGTGCGCAGTTGACGCTCGTGTACGCCGCCCCGGTGAACTGGGTCGAGACCCCGACCAGCATCAGCACCGACCTGAACGCCATTCGCAGCAGCGGCGACGGCAAGCTCGAGGAGGTGCATGCCCTGCGCACCCAGTACGGCGCCGACGTGGTCTCGCTCATCGGCCAGGGCTACGCGACGTCCGGCGCGTGCGGCATCGGCAGTCTGATGACCACGGTCTCCACCTCGTTTGCCAGCGCGGCCTTCAACGTCGTCGACCGCACCTGCGCGGTGGGCAACCTCTCCTACGCGCACGAGGTCGGCCACAACCAGGGCCTCCACCACGACCCGGCCAACGCGACCAGCACGCCCTCGTATCCCTACGCCTACGGCTACCAGCATCCGTCCGGCCTCTTCCGCACGGTCATGTCGTACGGCGGCGCCACGCGCATCGCGTACATGTCCAACCCGACCGTCATCTACAGCGGGGCGCCGACGGGCACGAGCAGCCAGGACAACGCGCGCGCGCTCAACGCCAACGCCGCGACGGTGGCGGCCTTCAAGGGTCTCGGCGGCGGCGGTGGCCCCGTGACGCCGACGTGCACCTACACGGTCTCCACGACGTCGCTGAGCTTCTCGGCGAGCGGCGGCTCCAAGTCGGTGTCGCTGTCGACCCCGGCGGGATGCGCGTGGACGGCCTCGTCGGGTGCCGCATGGGCCGCGCTCACCAAGGCCAGCGGCACAGGCAACAGCAGCGTCACCGTCACCACGCCGTCCAACACCGGCGCGGCGCGGAGCACGGTGGTGACCATCGCCGGCACGCAGATCGCGGTCAGCCAGGCCGCGCCCAAGGCGGGCCGCACCAAGCGCTAGCTGCGACCCGGCGCGGGCGGCGTGCCCTCGTAGTACTGCCGATACATGCCGCGCCGGAACAACCAGCCCCCGAGAGGGCCGAGCCAGCCGAGCACGTAGTACATGTGCCGCAGGTCGATCAGCTCGATCAGGTTGCCGTCGAAGTCGCGGACGAAGAAGAACCAGTGCCCTCGCGGCGACTGCTCTGGCGTCGTCACGATCTCGAGGCCCTTGGCCTGCAGCCACGCGTGCCACTTGTGGATGTTGCGGACCTCGAAGCTGAAATGGGTCTGCCCGACGCGATTCCAGGGAATCCGTTCGGGCGGGCATTGCGGCTCGAAGCCGAAGATCTCGAGCGTGGCCCCACCGGGCACGCGAATCCACCCGATCTTGCAGCGCGGGGCCTCATGATCCAGCCCGACCCCGAAGAAGCTGCGCACCCGCTCGGGTGGCGCATCCGACACCCCCACCAGCGGGCACCCGAACACGTCCGAGTAGAACTGCACGAACCGGTGGAAGTCGGACACGGTGATGCCGACGTGACTGAACGACTGGACCTTCATGGGCGCTGCGCGGCCGCGGGCGTCGTGCCGGCGGCGGCGTCCTCCGGAAGGCGCAGATCGGTGCGCCGCAGGTGGTCGGCGACACGCAGGGCCTGCGCGACGATGGTCAGGCCGGGATTGACGGCCGCGGACGACGGAAAGAACGAGGCATCGACGACGAAGAGGTTCGACACGTCGTGGGTCCGGCAATAGGTGTCGAGGACGGACGAGGACGCCTCGTGGCCGAACACCAGCGTGCCGCACTGATGCGTCGTGTTCTTGCTGCGGTGCGAGTGGGCCATGACCTTCCACGCCCCGAGCCGGCGCAGCATGCGTGAGGCTTCACGCACCAGTTCCTCGTGCGCCGCTTCGTTGTTGGGGGTGTACTCCAGCCGGATGCGTCCGTCCTCGGTCAGCGTCACGCGGTTGTCGACGTGAGGCAGATCCTCGGACATCGCCAGCCAGTCCACACCGCGGGCGACCCAGGCGTCGTACGCCCACTCGGGAATCCACGTCACGTGCCCGCCGAACCATGTGTCGCCGACGACCTTGGCCATGAGGCCGTGCGTGCGGCCCTGTGACTGGATCTGCCCCAGCGGATAGGACCCGTGGCGGCCGCGCAGGTAGAAGTCGTTGATCGCCACGGTCTTCTGGAACACGGCCGTGTTCACCCGGAACGGGTAGAACCCCTGCATCATCGTCGCCAGGTGCGCCATGTAGCGGCGGCCGACCAGGCCCGACGAATTGGCCAGGCCGCGCGGATGTTGCGGCGTCGCCGATCGGAGCAGGAGGATTGCGGAGTTCACCGCACCGCACGCGACCACCACGAGAGGCGCCTCGACGCGCATCTCGCGGCCGTCGCGCTCGACGTCGACGGCCTCCACCCGCGTGCCGTCGCGGCTCGTGACGAGCCGACGCGCCAGGGCGTGCGTCCACACGGTCACGCCGGCCTCCCGCGCTGGGCGGACGCAGCACACGTCCGCATCGCTCTTGCGATGGATGCGGCAGGGGAAGGAGTTGCACGTGTTGCACAGCTGACAGCCGCCAGGTCGGCCGGGCTCGATCAGGCCGAGCGGCAGCGGCGACGGATGCAACCCCTGACGCTCGAGGCCGGCGACGACGGCCTGCATCGCCTCGGCGTGCGGGACCGGTGGGTGCGGAAAGGGACCGCGGGGCGGCTCGGTGGGATCCGCGGTGGCGTCGCCGTGGACCTGGTACAACCGCTCGGCCTCGTCGTACCAGGGCGCCAGATCGTCGTAGGTGATCGGCCAGGCCGGGGAGACGCCGTCGCGGTGAGCGATCTCGCCGAAGTCCTCACGACGGAGGCGATAGAGCACGCTGCCCCAGTACTTGGTGTTGCCGCCGACGTTGTAGTGCGTATACGGCTGGAACTCCTGGCCGTCCCGATCGACCCAGCGTTCCATGGTCCGATAGCGCAGGTCCTTCCAGACGGCGGCCGGGCTCCAGTTCTCCGGCTCGGACGGCACGTCGCCGCCGCGCTCGATCACCAGGATGCGGCGGCCGGTCGAGGCCAGCGCATGCGCCACGGTGCCGCCTCCCGCACCCGACCCGATGATCACCACGTCGAAGGCGTGCGTCTGCATCGTGGCGTCAGCGCTGCGCGCGCCCGGCGTCGGCGGTCGTCATGATCTGGTCCATGAGGCGTTGATCGTCGATCGCCCGATCCAGCTGCATCTCCGGTGGCCGTCCGGTGCGGATACCGACCACGAAGTCGCGATACATCGCCTGATACCCGCGGATGTCCCTGAAACCGGGCAGGATCAGTCGTGGCAGGCGACCACGACGTCTGGCCACCACGAACGCGCCGTTGGACTCGAACGTGATCACGCCGTCGCGGCCGAAGAGCTTCGACAGGCGCAGGCCCCGGAACAGGGACGGAATCTCGCGCGAGTAGTACAGCGCGCCGACCGCTCCCGAATCGTACTCGAAGCCGACCAGCAGGCTCTTGGCGCGCCGGTCGGGTCCGTCACTCGACACGGCCGGACGGTAGCCGTGCGCGCGCGTGATCGTCGGCCCGAGACTGCCGGCTACGTGCAGCCAGTGAATGCCTTCCTCGAAGAACGCATCGCCGCCCGCCATCGCCTCGTCGTTGCGCCAGTCGTCGGCCGCCTTCAGGCGGTGCGCAATCGTCGTGAAGTGGGCGAAGACGAGGTCGCCCACGACCCCCTCGGCCAACAGTCGCCGCAGCGTCACCGCGAGCGGCTTGTAGTGATCGTTCTCGCCGACGATGACGATGCGCCCCGCGCGCTCGCGGGCCTCGCGCACCGTGAGGTAGTCGGCCATGGTCGGAAAGGCGGGCTTCTCGACCAGCACGTGCTTGCCGGCCGCGAGCGCCTGCAGGGTGAGGTCGAGATGGAAGCGCGGCGGCACGGCGACGACGACGGCGTCGACGCGGGGATCGGCGATGGCGGCCGTGTAGTCGCCGAAGGCGGCCACGCCACCGAACTCCCGACGGTAGGCGTCGGCCTTGCCGGCGTCACGGCTCGCGAAACTGCAGGTGACGTCCGAGCCCAGGGCTCGCAGGTGCTGACAGTGCACCCGGGTGATGAAGCCGCAGCCGAGAAACGCGAGATGGACGGGACCAGGCATCAGGGCGGGCGCCCCCGGTGACGGGGCAACCCGTCGAGTGTACGCTGGATCCCGACACCATGGCTCAGACGCGACGTGCATTCCTGACGGGGCTGGCAGGGGCGGCGGCAGCCTCGACGTTCCCAACATGGCCCGTGGCCACGAGCGCCGCGCCGGCCGCCATCGGCGCCCCCCCCCGCGGCGCGCGCTGGCCGGCGTCGGC
>NZ_JALHPM010000201.1:0-11016 GCF_022842525.1 Luteitalea sp. | reverse complement strand
CACCGCCGCCAGGGCGCCTCCCGCCCACAACCATGCGCGACGCCGATCGTCGGGATCCACGATGCGCGCCTCGTCGAGCCGGGCCAGCGCCTCGGCCGCGTCCGCCTGGACGATCGCGCCGAGGGGGCTGCGCTCGACGGCCGGATCGAGCGCGCTGCGCAACGTCGCCTCGAGTTCGGGGCACTGCTCTTCCACGAGCCGCGCCATCCGATCGATCGGCGGGTGCGCCCCGGCGCGTCGCTGCACCCACCAGGCGGCGGCCGCCACGACCACCGCGACCGCGGCGCCCGAGATCAGCAACGGCCAGCGGCCCAGCGGACGCAGGCGATCGATGAGCGCCCACGCCAGCAGGACCCCGGCCACGCCGGCCGCCGTGCGCGCCAGCACACGCGTCCAGCGCACGCGCCACCAGGCGCGCGAGAGATCATCGAGCGACTGCCGGACCGGATCGAGCACAGGACTCACGACACCACCTCCGCGGCACGTCGGCGCCGCGCAATCAGGCTCTCCGCCACGAGCGTCAGCCCGAGCAGCGCCATGCCGTAGCGCCACCACCCCTGATCCTGCTCGAGCCGCACCGCTTCGATGCGCGCGACCCGGGCTTCATCGGCTGGCGGCCTGGCCAGCGCCTGCTGGAACTCGTCGACCGACACCACCGCCTGGTCCGACTCGGACGGGTCCACGTTGACGGCCGCGAGCTGGCCGCGCGGGCCCACCGGCCACACGCCTGGTCGCTGGTACCGGGCGTCCTCGACATTCGCCAGCGCCACCCGCGCCCCGGCGCCGTCGCCGAGCATGTGCCGCGCCAGTTCACCGACCAGCGGCACGAAGGCCGCCTGTACCGGCAGGTTGTTCCACTGCCGACCCAGGTCGGTCGCCAGCACGACGAGGTGCCCGGTGCCCACGCGCACTTCCGCCAGGGCCGGACGGCCATCGCCAAACCGGCTGATCGTCGTCGCTCCCGGCGCGACGCCCATGTCGCAGGCCTGCGCCACCGTCGTGCGGGCGAGATCGAGACGGGCTTCGCCCAGCGCCGCGAGCAACGGATGCCGCGGGTCCTGCGCCACCAGCCCCCCGGGCGCCGCCGCCCCGGGATCGCCACCAGCCAGCGTGATGCCGAGCGGCCGGGTGACGACGTCGGCCACGCGCGGGTCGAGTGCCGGTCCACAGGCCACCACGAGGCGGCCCCCATCCCGCACGAACGGCTCCAGCGTCGCCACGACCCGCCGATCGATCCCGGTGGCCGACAACCAGAACACCAGGTCGGCCTGCCGGAGGGCCTCGGCCGTCAACGCGTCCGCGCCGGTCCCGACCGTCACGGCGTAGGACGTGGTCGGCTCCGTGCCGAGGGCACCGAAGGCCCGCTCGACGAAGAGGGCCAGCGATCGCTCGACCTCGTCGCCGATGAGCACACGCACGGTGGTCGCCGCCTGATCACGCAGCAAGGCGTAGCGTTCGTCGTCGGCCGGGAAGCCGCCGACGTGGGCCACGCGCGCCACATACGGACCACCGGCGTGCGGCCCCGGAAACACCAGCTCGCGACTCACGCCCCCATCGAGCGACACCGACTGCGTCGTCATCGCGGCGTCTGGGCGGCCGAACTGCACGGTCACCGTCGCGGGCACCTGTCCGGCATTGCTCACGACCGCACGCGCCTGATCGCGCGTCACCAGGAGGTCGCGCACGAGCACGTTGTCGACGCGCGCCCCCACGCCCACCACGTCGAGGCGGACATTGTCGGGCAGGCTGGTCGTGCCGCGGGCCCACCCCCGGGACTGCAGGTCGGTGACCAGCACGATGCGCCCCTCGCGCCCCTCGAGCAGGCTGCGTGCGGCTTCGAGCGGGCCGGCATAGCGCGTCGCGCCGTGACCGGCCGTCAGCGCCGTCAGTTGCGCGCGAATCGCGCCGTGATCCGTGGTCGGCTCTGCGACGACCATGGCGCGGTCGGCAAAGCTGATGAGCCCGACGGGGACGTCGCCGCCGACCTCGTCGAGCGCCGCGGTCGCGGCCGTGCGCGCGGCGTCGAGTCGGCCGGGCGCGCCCATGCTGTAGGACACGTCGACCGCGAGGACGACCGGCGGCCGCGACGTGGCGTCGGCCTGCAGGTAGGGACGGGCGAAGGCGAGCGCCAGCAGCGCCAGGGCGGCCACACGCAAGAGGAGCAGCCAGGGGTCCTGGATGCGACGGCGCTCCTGCTGCTCGATGGTCCGCTTCTGCAGGAAGCGGACCGCGGTGAAGGCCACCGGCGGCGCCACTTCGCGCCGGAACAGGTGCAGCAGGATGGGCACGGCGACGGCCGCCAGACCGACGAGGAACGCGGGCGCCAGGAAGCCCATGCCTACAGCGTCCTTCCGCGCGCGCCCAGCCACCCCAGCAGCGACAAGTCGAGCGGCGCGCTCGTCCGGGCGAGCTGGTAGTCGATGCCGGCCCCGCGCAGGGCCGTGACGTACGTCTCGCGCCAGGCGCCGACGGCCTCGAGGTAGGCCTCGCGGGCCGACGCCCCATGCGTCAGGACTTCCTCACCCGTTTCGACGTCGCGGAACGTGCCGGCGGCCTCGAAGGGAAACGTCAGCTCCGCCTCGTCGAGGATATGGAAGACGACCACTTCCATGCCGCGCGCCCGCAGCAACTGGAGGCCTTCGATGACCCGCGGCTGGTCGTCGAGCAAGTCGGAGCAGACGACGATGAGGCCGCGGCGGCGCAGGCGGTCGGTGACCTGCTTGAGCGCGGCGGCGGTGTCGGACGTCGCCCCCGGACGCGCGTGATCGAGGGCAATGAGCAGCCGCGTCAGCTGGCCGGCCTTGACGGCCGACGGCACGTAGTCGCGCAGGCGATCGTCGTACAGCGCCAGGCCGACGGCATCACGCTGGCCGGTCAGCAGGTAGGCCAGCGCCGCGGTCAGGCACTGCGCGTACTGCAGCTTGGTCATGCCCGTGCCGCTGCGGTATCCCATCGATGCACTGGTGTCGACCAGCAGCTGCACCTGGACGTTGGTGTCGTGCTCGAACTTCTTGACGTAGTGGCGATCGCTGCGGGCGTAGACCTTCCAGTCGACCGTGCTCGGGTCGTCGCCGGGCATGTACTGGCGATACTCGGCGAACTCGACGCTCGAACCCCGGAACGGGCTGCGATGCAGCCCGAGCAACAGGCCTTCGACGATGGTCCGCGCCTTGAGCTCGAGCGTACCGAGGCCCGCCACGATCTCTGGCGACAGGAACCGCGACGGGCCCGGCGCGGCGGCGTGCACGTCAGGCCAGCCCGCTGGTCGGTGGCGCGATGCGATCGAGCAGCTTCACCACGATGTCGTCGGTGGTGAGGCCTTCCGATTCGGCCTGGAAGTTGATCAGCACACGGTGCCGGAACACCGGGGCCGCGAGCGTACGGATGTCGTCGGGCGTGACGAAGGCGCGCCCGAGGGTGAGGGCACGCGCCTTGGCGCCGAGCACCAGCGCCTGCGAGGCCCGCAGGCCGGCGCCCCACTTGACGTACTTCTTGACGAAGTCGGGGACATCCGGCTGGGTAGGCCGCGTCGCGGCCGACAGGCGCACGGCATACCGAGCGACGTCCTCGGCCACCACCACGTGCCGCACCAGTTGCTGAATCTGCAGGATGTCCTCCCGCGACAGCACGCGCTCCGGCGTGCCGCGCCGGACGCCCGTGGTCTGTGTCACCACCTTCACCTCATCGTCTTCCGGGAGATAGGTCATGACGATGTTGAACAGGAAGCGATCGAGCTGCGCCTCGGGCAGGGGGTAGGTGCCCTCGAGTTCGATCGGGTTCTGCGTGGCGAGCACGAAGAAGGGCGGCTCGAGTTCGTAGCTGCGCCCGGCCGCGGTGACGTGCCCCTCCTGCATCGCTTCGAGCAGGGCGGCCTGGGTCTTGGGCGGCGTGCGGTTGATTTCGTCGGCCAGCAGCAGCTGCGTGAAGACCGGGCCGCGGACGAACCGCAGTGCGCGGATGCCATCGGTCTCGTCGAGCACCTCGGTGCCCGTGATGTCGGAGGGCATCAGGTCGGGGGTGAACTGGATGCGACGGAACCCGAGGTCCAGGATCTGGGCCAGCGTCCGGACCAGCAGGGTCTTGGCCAGGCCGGGCACGCCGGTCAGCAGGCAGTGGCCGCCGGAGAACAGCGCGGCGAGCACGAGATCGACGGAGGCCTCCTGGCCGACCACGACCTTGCGCAGTTCCGTCAGGACACGGTTCCGGCTGTCGGCTACCCGGGCCACCAGGGCCCGCCCCTCCTCGGCACTGAGGGGCTGCGGCTGCTGCTGCGCGATGTCGTTCACTCGATCTCCGTATCTCGGCCTGCGCGTGTCTCGATGGGTAGGGCCGCTCTCCGAGCGGGCCGTCTCCACCCGACTGGGGTCGCTGACGGCCGGCTCCGCCTTCGCCCGCTTCGGCGGACGAGTCGGAGAGCCGGCTTTACCCGAAGTCGGTCAGTGGGTCAGCGTGTAGATGACCTCGTTGATCATCATGCGGTACGCCTGCGCCGTGTGTTGTATGTACCCCGGATACTGTTCGGCGTTGGACCACTCCCACCCGTCGCCCATGTCCGTGTTCCAGTTCATCAGCACCATGGCGCGGCCGTTGTCGTCCTCGATGGCCTTGAGCTCCGCCGTGATGCCGCCCTTCTCCCACGTGCGGCCGGCGAAGAACGACCCCAGCCCGGGCACCTGCGGATAGCCGTCGATCTGGTAGAAGCACGAAAAAATCGGATGCGTCGGCGGCAGCGAGATGATCGACCGCTCGGGGAACACCCGCTTCATCTCCGTGGCGACGTTCTCCAGCTCGAGATCGCCGTGGAAGTCGTCCATGACCGCCGTGCCGCCGCGCAGCAGGAACTCGCGCAGAATCGGCACCTCGGCGTCCTTCAGGCGGAGCGTGCCGGGCTCGACGAAGTAGACCCACGGGTGATTGAAGAGCTCAGGGTCCTCGATCCGCACCACGGTCGGCTCGCCCACGTCGATGGCCGTCACCGACCGCAGCCGGCGCGACAGGTTCTGCTCCGCGGCCGGGCCATCGATGGCCCAGGAGTCGCTCCAGTACCGGGCGCGGAAGGAGGCGGCATTGTGCGCGTCGTAGCGGATGCGCGTGAACTGCCAACGCAGTCCGGCAAAGCGCGGATCCGTGTCCTCTGCGAGTTGCGCCCACAACAGCGGCAGGCCCGCCGTGGCCAGCAAGCCGAGGGCCACCAGGCCGGCCACCATCACCACGCGCCACCGCGCTCGCTGTGTCTGCTCGCTCATCGCGGCTGTCCCTCGGGCGTGCGGCCGTCGATGATCGCCAGCAGGAGGTCCTGCGCGCGCTCGTGCCGCGGCGTCGTCTCGAGCGCCTTGATCAAGTGCCGCTTCGCCTGGTCGCGCTGCCCGGTCTTCATCGTGGCCTCGGCCAGCGAGGTGAGCGCCTCGGCGGGATTGGGCGGCCCCGCATCGACGGCCGCCTGCAACTCGCGCAGCGCGACGGGGATGTCCTGTCGGGCCAGCGCCAGGTCGCCGAGCGCGGTGTGGGCCGCGGCATCGAACGGATCGATCTCGATGAGACGCTCGGCCGCCCGCTGCCGCACCGCCGCATCGTCGGCACCGCGCGCCTGGGCGACGAGCTGCCGCAGCGGCTGCGCCGCGGTGTGGTCGTTCTCGAGGACCTTCTCCATGAACCGGCGCGCGTCGTCTGGTCGCTCCTGCCGCAGGGCGACGGTGACCAGCAGCCGCCAGGGGCTCGCCTCGCCGGTCGCGAAGGGCACGAGCGCTGCCGCCCGTTCGAGCACCGCGCGCGCGGCGTCGAGTTCGCCGAGCCGGATCAGCGGCGTGGCCGACACCATCTGGATGCGGAAGTTGCCGGCGTGCGCGTCGGCGTGGGCGCGCCACTCGGCAGCGGTCGCCGTCCGCCCCGGCGGGGCCACGTCCACCTCGGTCAACGCGGGAATGGTCGCGTCGTACGTCTGCTTGACGTGGGCGTCGAACGCCGGCTGCAGGGTGGCCCACGTCAGGCCGTACGCGCGCGTCAGCGCCGACTCGTCGTCCAGGCCTTCACCGAAGCTGCGGATGAAGGCGCGGAGCTTCTCCTCGCCGTGCGTCTCCACGAGGTAGGCCACCAGCACGGCGGCCTGCTGATAGGCGAGGTTGATGGTCTCGACCTTGGCGAAGCCGCTGTTGAGGTCGGCCAGCGGCAGCAGACGGCCCGCGGCATGCGCCTGCGCGAACAGCAACTCCGACTCGCGGCCCCAGCCCGCGCGCGCCCGCGTCTCCTCGAACGTCGAGATGCCCTCGCTGAGCCACCGCGGCAGACGGTTGCCCGACATCTGCAGCGTGATCACATGCGCCAGTTCGTGCCACAACACCGCGGCCCAGTTGAACGTCCCTGGCGGTCTCGCCTTTGGCGAGTCCATCGTGACGACGCGCCCGAAGCAGGCGCCGAGGGCGCCCATCATGCCCGGCAGCCCCATGGTGCGCACGGCGAAGTCGTCGTGCCGGGGAAACACCTCGACGAGGATCGGCCCCTGCGGCGTGAACTGGTAGCGCGCCGAGAGCGCAGCCAGGGCCTCCTCTGCCAGCGGCACGAGGTACGGCTGCAGCACCGCCACCTCCTGCTCGTGCATCCGGATCGTCAGGTTCTTCGCCTCGACGGTCACGAACTTGTCGAGCGTGTCCATCAGGCTGAGCAGGTTGTAGGTGACCGTGTCGAAGGAATCCTTCGAGAAGGCCGCATCGAGGGCCTTGCGCGCCTCGGTCTCGTCACCGGTCCGCAGCAGGTGCAGGCCGAGCGACGCCTGGGCACGGCTGTTCTCCGGATCGAGCGTCACGGCCTCGCGCAGGAATCGCACGGCCTCGTCGAACCGGTACATGCGGGCGACACGCTCGCCGATGACGCGCGGGACGTCGGCGTTGCGCGGGTTGATCGCCAGGGCCTGCTGCGTGAACCGCGTCACGTCGGCCGTCCGATCCTCGATCTGGGCCAGCGCTGCCGACAGCGCCAGCGCCTCGACATGGCGCGGGTTGACGGTCAGCAGCTTCTCGAGGGCCGCGCGGGCATCCGGGCGTCGGCTGGCATCCATGGCCTCGGAGGCCAGCAGCACCCACGCATCCGGCTGATCCGGATCGATCGCCAGGGCCTGCCGCGCCGCCGCCTCGGCCGCCGTCGCGTTGGTATCGGCCAGGGACCGCGCCAGGCCGATCATGGCCGGCACGTACTGCGCGTCGGCCTTCAACGCCGTCTCGTACGACGACCGGGCCTCGGCCTGGTTGTACTTCTCGAGGAACAGGTCGCCCCAGCGGGTGTGCACCTCCGGATCGTCGGGCGAGAGATTGGCGGCGGTCTGGAAGTACGAGTTCGACAGCCGCACCTGTCCGAGCGCCTGCGCCGCACGGGCGGCACGGCTCATCGCGCCGCCGGTCCGCTGCGCCTGTCCCGCGCGCACGATGGCCTGCCACAGCACGGACGCCTCGTCGGCGCGCCCCAGTCGCGTCAGCAACTCGGCGAGCGCCACGGCGGGCTCCCCCGTCGGCTGGTCGGCGAGCGCCTGCCGGTACGCTCGCTCGGCGTCGTCGTAGCGCCCCACGCGTTCGGAGGCGCGACCTTCGATGTACGCCCGAGCCCACGGCGCGTCCGCGGCCCGCGCGAGCGCCTCGTCGAACTTGCCGGCGACGAGGGGGGCCTGCCAGGGGGGCGTGACCTCGGGAGGAGGCTCCGGCGGCGCAGCCTGGACCATCGTCCCGACCGGCGGAATGATGCGCGGCACCGTGAAGGTGGGGGTCTGGGCCAGCAGCGCCGGCCCGTACAGGCACACCCCTGCAAGGAGGACTCCGATACGGCCCAGGGGCCGTATCGCGTGGCGGGCTGAGGATGCGCCCGTGGCGCGCCACCGCGACATCTTCGCCTGTGCTCGCATTATATGCACACGTCCTGACCCGATCCTGGGACCGGCGATGGGGCCATGCGCGCGGAAGGCATGGTCAGTTGGACGTGGCTGGCGGGCGTTCGGATGGCGCCATGACGTTCAGAACACCTGGCGCCATGTGAAGTGCATGACGGCCAGGGCGACCTGGAGTCCGAATGCCGCGACCAGCACCTGCGGCAGCGCCGTGGCGCGGACCCGCCAGCCGAGGTAGATGAACACCGGAAACAGGGTCGAGGTGACCCGCCCCATCGACAGGAACCCGCCCATGAACAAGGGCGGCAGCACCGTGACGAGCAGGAAGGCACTCCACGCCCAGCCCATGCGCCGACCGACGGGCCAGCACACCCCGAGCACGAGGAAGGTGGCCGCCATGTTCAGGATCTCGATGGCGTTGACGACGGTGTAGCCGTACAGCCCGAGGCCCTGCAGCTCCCGCCAGCGCTGGTGCGCCAGGACGTGCACCCCGCTGAACTGGCGGCCCCAGGCCCCGTGGGCCTTCATCCAGAGGAACCACTCGCCCGTCTGCAGGTGCAGCCACGCGGTGAAGGCCAGCATGCCGAGGCCCGCGCACGCCGCCGTGGGCAGCGCCGCAGCCAGGGTCTGCCAGCGATAGTCGTCGCGGCGCCACGCGTCGAGCGCCAGGATACCGAGCGGCACACTCAACAGACACCCGTTGGGGCGCGTCAGTCCGGCGATCAGTCCGGCCACGGCGGCCCAGGCCCACTGCCGGCGCTGGAAGTGGTACGCCGCGGCTGTCGCACAGAGCAGGAACAGCCCTTCGGTGTAGACGGCGCCGTAGAAGAACGCGAACGGATACGTGGCCGCCAGGGCCACCGCGGCCGTCGCCGCCTCCTCCGAGTCCGTCAGATCGCGAGCCAGGCGGAACAGATAGACCAGCGCCCATGTGAAGGCGACCACCGACACCAGCCATCCGGACTGCAGCAGGCGGACATGCCGGCGCTCGGTGAACGCCTGGAACGAGTCGGCCGGATCGTCGGGTGACCCCCACCGCGCCCCGAGCAACGCCGCCGTGGTCCGAACGGCGAACGGATACGCCGGGAAGAACGCCACGTTGGTCTGCGTGTTCTGGTTCCCCCAGTAGTTGTAGCCGCTCTCGGCAATGGTGACGTACCACCCCGCGTCCCACCGTCCCAGCAGGTTGTGGAACTCGTTGGCCGACGTGCGGAATGGCGGACCGCCCTCCGGATAGCCGATGACGATGACGCCGACGTAGGAGGCGTACAGGACCACCAGCCGCGCAGTCAGGACCCAGGGCAGGGCCCGCCGCAGTCCGCGGTCGGTGACGATGGCGCGGATCCGGGCGGCCGCCACCTCCCACCACGACTGGCGGCGCCAGGCGAACGTCCGGGCCGCGAGCAACGCGCCGGCCACGAGGCCGAGACGCCAGGGCGACTCGGCCGTCACGCGCACATCGTCGAAGCGCACGCGCAGCCCGCCGGTGACGACCGCCGCGATCAGCAGGACGAGGCTGATCGTGATGGCGACGTCGAGGACGCGGACCCAGGCCGGTCGAGCCACCGGTGGCAACGGGAGCAGCGAATCCGTCATGCGCGAGGCGCGAGGCCGAGCGCACGTTCTTCGATACGAATGCGCCAGAGGAGGATCAGGCCGAACATCACGCCGAACAGGGTACCGGTGTTCGGGGCCCGCATCCACAGGGCGATGCCGATCACCTCGCCAGCGACGCCGACGTAGTTGGGATGGCGGATGAGTCGGTAGATCCCCCGCGTGACCAGCGGCGCGCCCGGCAGCACGAGCACGCGAAAGCTCCAGCGCACGCCGAGGGTGAGGATGGCGGCGTACTTGATGGCCTTGCCGAGCAGGAAGATGGCCACCCCGAGCGCCCCGACCGTGTCCCACGGTGCCCCCCGCCACCAGCCTTCGAGACACACGCCGAGGAAGCCTGCCGGATAGGCGACCTGCATCCAGGGGTAGCTGGCATCGGGCACGACGCGCGCGCCCTGGTCGAGGAGGCGGCGCTCGTTGGCCGCCGACCGCAGC
This sequence comes from Luteitalea sp., assembly GCF_022842525.1. NCBI lineage: Bacteria > Pseudomonadati > Acidobacteriota > Vicinamibacteria > Vicinamibacterales > Vicinamibacteraceae > Luteitalea > Luteitalea sp. Next base: position 1,100 of record NZ_JALHPM010000201.1, on the reverse strand, counting down.
GCCTCGAGCCCCATGGTCCCGAACACGACGAGCAACGCGAGCAGGGGTTGCAGCGATCCCGGCTCGGTCATGCGGCCGACGCTCCGGGCGTCGAGTGCGTGACGTCGCCCGCGGTGGCAATCAGGTGCCGCAGAAGCGAGGGCGCCACCGCCGCCCCGACGGCGCCGAGTCGGACGCCCATCGGCCAGCTGACGAGGGAGCGCAGGGCGCGGTTGAAGCGCAGCTTGGCCCCGAAGGCCGCCCGGCGATCGAGGCGCAGTCGCGTGAGGAGGTCAGCGTCCTCGCGGAGCGACGTGTCGAGCAGCGCGGCTGCCGCCAGGCCGCCACCACGCAAGGCGATGTGCAAGCCGTCGCCCGTCATGGGATCGACGAAGCCCGCGGCGTCGCCAGCCAGCAGGAGCCCGGGAACGCCGACCGCGTGGGCGTCCACGGCCAGCGGACCGAGCGTGATCACCGGCGCCACCTGTCGGGCGCGTGCGACGCGTCCGCGAAGCAGCGGGTCGTCACGCAGGGCGCGCCAGAGCCGCGCCGCAGGGTCGCCCATCTGGTCGCGGCTCGCCGTCACGAGGCACACGTTGGCGAGGCCTGCCTCGCCGGGCGCGACGCCGATGTAGTGCCCGGCGCGCACGTGCATCTCGCCGAACCGCCCGAGCCCCTCCACCCCTTCCGCGTAGGTGCCGATCGCCCAGCGGCGCGGCCGGGCCGGATGGGCGATGAGGCCGAGCGCGAGCGCCAGCGTCGATCGACGCCCGTCGGCGGCAATCGTCCAGCGCGCCGAGACCACCTCGGTCGCCCCGGACGCCTGGCGCACGCGGACGCCCGTCACGCGGCCGTCCCGATCGACGGCAGGTGCCTGGGCGCGCACGCCGGTGCGGACGTCCACGCCGGCCTGCGCGGCGGCCTCCACCAGGTGCAGATCGAGATGGTGCCGGCTCCAGGCACGCCCCACGAGGCCGTCGCCGTAGGTGCCGCGAATCGAAATGCCGGACGTCCCGGTGACGAGCATGCCGTCGAGCGCCAGGCCGTGGCGCTCGACCGGCCCGGCGAGACCCACAGTGCGCAGCAGCGCGACCCCGCCCGGATTCAGCGTGTCGCCGCAC